>JAWHFN010000131.1:0-4890 GCA_032565555.1 Streptococcus mitis
AGAGTCTAAACACATCAAAAAACGAGCATTTCCAATTACGGAAGTGCTCATTTTTCTTCTTTCTAAAAAAGGAAAGCCCTGCGGCCTTCCCTTGTCTTACTTACGTTTCTTCTTTGCTTTCTTCATTTTGTTAGCCATGCGTTTCATGGACTGTTTCATAGCAAATTCACCGATTTTACCTTTGAGTCCGCCACCAAACATCTGGCTCATATCTGGCATTCCTGCTCCTCCGAGAGCTGACAAGTCAGGCATCCCACCTTGTCCCATCATTCCTTCCAGGGCAGACATATCCATTCCTCCCATATTTGGCATATTTTTAGGAAGGTTGTTTGGATTGATTCCCATTTGCTTCATCATTTTGTTCATATCCCCAGACATGACACCCTGCATGAGTTGTTTAGCCTGGTTAAAGTCCTTGATAAATTTATTGACTTCGACAAAGGTATTTCCAGAACCAGCAGCGATACGACGGCGACGGCTCGGATTTAACAAATCTGGATTTTCACGTTCTTCAGGTGTCATTGAAGACACAATAGCACGTTTGCGAGCAATCTGGCGCTCATCTACCTTCATGTTTTGAAGGGCTGGATTGTTGGCCATACCTGGAATCATCTTGAGCAAGTCTTCCATTGGCCCCATGTTCTGCACCTGATCCAACTGATCGATGAAATCATTAAAATCAAAAGTGTTTTCACGCATCTTCTCAGCCATTTCAAGGGCTTTTTGCTCATCGTATTCTTGAGAAGCTTTCTCAATCAGAGTGAGCATATCCCCCATACCAAGGATACGGCTAGACATGCGATCTGGGTGGAAGGTTTCAATGTCCGTAATCTTTTCACCTGTACCAGTGAACTTGATTGGTTTACCAGTAATGTGACGAACAGATAGGGCCGCACCACCACGAGTATCCCCATCAATCTTAGTAAGGATAACCCCAGTCACTTCTAACTGAGCATTAAACTCACGCGCAACATTGGCCGCTTCTTGACCAATCATGGCATCAACGACGAGCAGAATTTCATTTGGTTGAGCTAGTGCTTTCACGTCACGAAGCTCATTCATCAAAAGCTCATCAATCTGCAAACGACCTGCCGTATCAATCAAGACATAATCGTTGTGATTGGCTTGGGCTTGTTCCAAACCTTGACGTACAATCTCAACAGCTGGTACTTCTGTTCCAAGTGCAAAGACAGGCACATCAATCTGTTGACCCAGAGTTTTCAACTGGTCAATGGCCGCAGGACGGTAAATATCCGCCGCAATCATCAAAGGACGAGCATTTTCTTCTTTCTTAAGTTTGTTGGCCAATTTACCAGCAAAAGTTGTTTTACCAGCCCCCTGCAAACCAACCATCATGATGATTGTAGGAATCTTAGGTGACTTGATAATCTCAGCCGTATCAGAACCTAAAACAGCTGTCAGTTCCTCATCAACGATTTTAATAATCTGTTGCGCAGGATTAAGTGTATCAATGACCTCATGGCCGACTGCACGCTCACGAACTTTCTTGATAAAGTCCTTTACAACAGGCAAAGCAACATCGGCTTCAAGCAAGGCCAAACGAATTTCTTTGGTTGCCTCTTGAACATCAGATTCAGAGATTTTTCCTTTTTTACGTAGATTTTTAAAGACGTTCTGCAAACGTTCTGTTAAACTTTCAAATGCCATTTTTCTTCCTCTTATTCTCTATTATCAATGCTTGTTAAAATTTCTATCTGCTCTTTCAGAAAGTCATCCTTGGGATAGCGCTCCAAAATCTGATCAAAAATTTGACTACGGACAATGTAGTCCGAGTACATGTGCAATTTCATCTCATAATCTTCCAGAATCTTTTCTGTCCGCTTGATATTATCATAGACAGCCTGACGACTGACACCAAACTCCTCGGCAATTTCAGCAAGGCTGTAATCATCAGCGTAGTAGAGCTCTATATAATTCATTTGCTTATCTGTCAAAAGCGCCGCATAAAATTCAAAGAGCGCATTCATACGATTGGTTTTTTCAATTTCCATAACTTTTATTATACCAAAAATTAGCCTAATCTACCACATTAGCAGGCTAATCCGAGAAGATAGCCAGGTAAATTTGAAAAAGGCGAGATCCTAGCCCCAAGTAATTTCCAATTGATAGCTGGCAAAGGGATGTCCCTCTTGATTTTGTAGTTGATAATCTAAATGAATCTTTTGCCCATCAACTTGATAATGGCTCGTTTGGATGATAAACTCCTGCATACCCATAGGTGTAGGAATATAGGCTAAACTATCACTATCCTTTAGAAAGCGCATAATGGTCTTGGGATTTGAAAAACGGCTCATCACAAGTTCTTGACCATGAAATTTAATCACTACTTTTTCCTTTTCCTCATTATAGAAAAGCAGGTAGCTATAATCTCCTTTTTCATGCACTTCCACGTCATAAAGCTGGTCAATCACTTCCAACTGCTCATCAAACTGAATCGTATTTCGAATCCGAATCTTCACATCAAGTCCTCTTTCTTGTCTCTTGTCCTACTATTTTACCAAAAACTCTAGCTTTTTGCTATAATGGTCATATGAACGAAAAAGTATTCCGTGACCCAGTTCACAACTACATCCATGTCGATAATCAAATCATCTATGACTTGATTAATACAAAAGAATTTCAGCGTTTGCGCCGGATCAAGCAACTGGGAACTTCCAGTTATACCTTCCACGGTGGGGAGCACAGCCGCTTCTCCCACTGTCTAGGAGTCTATGAAATTGCACGACGCATCACAGAGATTTTTGAAGAAAAATATCCTGAAGAATGGAATCCTGCCGAGTCTCTCTTGACCATGACCGCTGCTCTCCTACATGACCTTGGGCATGGTGCTTACTCCCATACTTTTGAACATCTCTTTGATACAGATCATGAGGCCATTACTCAGGAAATTATCCAAAGTCCTGAGACAGAGATTCACCAAGTCCTGCTACAAGTGGCGCCAGATTTTCCAGAAAAGGTTGCCAGTGTCATAGACCATACCTACCCTAACAAGCAGGTTGTGCAACTCATTTCTAGTCAGATTGATGCAGACCGCATGGACTATCTCTTGCGCGACTCCTATTTTACAGGTGCTTCCTATGGAGAATTTGACCTGACTCGCATCCTCCGAGTCATTCGTCCTATCGAAAACGGTATTGCCTTTCAGCGCAATGGCATGCACGCCATCGAAGACTACGTCCTCAGTCGCTACCAGATGTACATGCAGGTTTATTTCCACCCAGCAACACGCGCCATGGAAGTTCTCCTACAGAATCTCCTCAAACGCGCAAAGGAACTCTATCCTGAAAAAAAAGATTTCTTTGCACGAACTTCTCCACATCTCCTGCCATTCTTTGAAAAAAATGTGACCTTAGCTGACTATCTGGCTCTGGATGATGGTGTGATGAATACCTACTTCCAACTCTGGATGACCAGTCCTGACAAGATTCTCGCAGATTTGTCGCAACGCTTTGTCAACCGCAAGGTCTTTAAATCCATTACTTTTTCACAAGAAGACCAAGACCAACTAGCTAGCATGAGAAAATTGGTTGAGGATATCGGCTTTGATCCCGACTACTATACTGCCATTCATAAGAACTTCGACCTCCCTTATGATATCTATCGGCCCGAATCTGAAAACCCACGGACACAGATTGAGATTTTACAAAAAAATGGAGAACTGGCCGAACTCTCTAGCCTGTCTCCTATCGTCCAATCCCTTGCTGGAAGTCGCCACGGAGATAATCGCTTTTATTTTCCAAAAGAAATGTTGGACCAAAACAGTATCTTCGCAAGCATTACCCAGCAATTTTTACACTTGATTGAGAACGATCATTTTACCCCAAATAAAAACTAGAAGAGGAATTTTATGAGTATTAAACTAATCGCCGTCGATATCGACGGAACCCTAGTCAATAGCCAAAAGGAGATCACTCCTGAAGTTTTTTCTGCCATCCAAGATGCCAAAGAAGCTGGTGTCAAAGTCGTCATTGCAACTGGCCGTCCTATCGCAGGTGTTGCTAAACTTCTGGACGACTTGCAGTTGAGAGACGAGGGTGACTATGTTGTGACCTTCAATGGTGCCCTTGTCCAAGAAACCGCTACAGGCCATGAGATTATCAGTGAATCCTTGACCTATGAGGATTATCTGGATATGGAATTCCTCAGTCGCAAGCTCGGTGTCCATATGCACGCTATTACTAAGGACGGTATCTATACTGCCAATCGCAATATCGGAAAATACACAGTGCACGAATCAACCCTCGTCAGCATGCCTATCTTCTACCGCACTCCTGAAGAAATGGCTGGCAAGGAAATTGTCAAGTGTATGTTCATCGATGAACCAGAAATACTCGATGCTGCAATTGAAAAAATCCCAGCAGAATTTTACGACCGCTACTCTATCAACAAATCTGCCCCTTTCTACCTCGAACTCCTTAAAAAGAATGTAGATAAGGGTTCAGCTATCACCCACCTAGCTGAAAAACTAGAATTGACCAAAGATCAAACCATGGCTATCGGTGATGAAGAAAATGACCGTGCCATGCTGAAAGTCGTTGGCAACCCTGTAGTCATGGAAAATGGAAATCCAGAAATCAAAAAAATTGCCAAATACATCACTAAATCAAATGACGAATCCGGCGTTGCCCATGCCATCCGTACATGGGTACTGTAAAAAGGTAAGAATAGACGAAAACCGCTCGGCTGAGCGGTTTTTGATATCTAATGACATGCCCCCTGCAGGAATCGAACCTGCAACTACTCCTTAGGAGGGAGTTGTTATATCCATTGAACTAAGGGAGCTAGATAAAAACTCTGCTGAAAAGCAGAGTTTTTTAGTCGAATTAACGACGGATTTCTTTGACACGAGCTGCTTTACCTTGAAGAGCA
>JAWHFN010000132.1:0-4700 GCA_032565555.1 Streptococcus mitis
TGGAAGTTAGTCTAAGACGGATTTCCACTGATTTCACGCGTTTTTCTTATACTAAATGCTAGGGTGTGGGAAACTGGAAGTTAGTTTTAGAAGTTACCAATATATAATATTTGTCCTTCCTATCGAACACTTTCGATTTTCCAACTATTCCACCCCTTAAAGCGTATAGCTCCTTGCTGGTCAGTTCGGTAAACTTTGCTATTGATACCTTCCAGTCGTGTCAAAGTTTCCTGATGGGGTAATTTCGTTCGATTGTTCTTTCCAACTGAAATGAGAGTCATCTCTGGTTTGAGCTGTTCTAAAAAGGCTGAACTTGATGATTTTTTAGAGCCATGTTGACCAGCCTTCAAAACATCTACCTCTAGGTCAGGATAATGCTTCAGCATGTCCTTCTCTCCTTTCTCCTCCAAATTTCCTGTAAAAAGAAAGTTTTTATCCAAGAGTTTTCCATACAAAACCAGGGAATCTTCATGATTTCCATCTCCCATTTTCCTTGGAGATAGGACTTCTAACTGACTTCCAAAAATTGGAAGGTTCTCTCCCACTGACACACTACGCACCTTGGTTTGAGTCGCCTGTAGTTCTGCCACAAATTCCTTCTGTTTCAGACTGCCTTTTGATACTAAAATTTCGCCTACATGGAGAGCCTTGACCACTTCCAACAAATCTCCAATATGCTCCTTGTCCGTATTAGTCAAAATTAGCTGGTCAATCTTGGCCACTCCACGACTTTTAAGATAGGGTATCAAGGTTCGCTGGGCATTGCTGGTCGTCGTCTTTTCTTGCCATTTTTCAATTTTCTTATCAGATTCTGCCTTGCCACCTACATCTATGAGAATGGTTTTCCCAGTTACATCCCGTAGGAAAATGCTTTCGCCTTGCCCAACATCCAGCATGGTAATTTCATTTTCCAGTGGATGCTTGGTAAGGAAAAAGAGACCTGTAATCAATAAGCTTAATACTGCTAGCCTTTTAATGTTTTTCCTCAAATCATAGACCAAAGCCAAGGAAATTAACAATAAGATTAAAAGCCATACATTGGGTTGTCCAAAGACCAGAGGTCTACTTGTCACCTGCGATACCAAGCGAATAATGCCCTCCAACCATTCAAAAATAAAATTCAGCTGAATGACTGGATAGAGAAAGGAAAGGGCAAATAAGATAGACAAGAGCGGTAAGAAGACCAAGTCAAAAAGAAAGGAAAAGACAAAAGTCAAAAGGATGGACCAAGGCTGAAATTCCGCAAAATAGAAGGATAGAATGGGCAATATGCCCAAGGAAATGACTAGACTTTCTCTGGCAATAGCCTTAAGCCCCTCCCCTTCTTTGCTGGTCATGGTCAAGATAAAAGCATAAGCGCAGGACAAGACTCCTCCTGCTGTCAAGAAAAAGTTTGGCATGATAATAAAGAGGACAAGAACCGTCAAGGCAAAATTATCCAAGCCCTTAACACCATGTTGAGCCAGTAACTTTTGCAAGAGACTGCGAATAACCGATGCTGAAAATCCTGTCATCCCTGCATAGATAAGGGAAAAGGGATAAGTCAGCCATTTCAACTTTTCTTGGGTCAAGCCCAATCGCAAGAGAAGTTTCTTAAATCCATCCATGAAAAAGCCTACCTGCATACCCGACAAGGCAAAGAGGTGGATAATTCCTAAACTAGAATAAAGCTCATTCATCTCCTCAAAATCTGTGTCCAGATGCCCTAACAAGAGCCCCGTCATGTAATTGCGTATAGGGTCTGGAAAGTGCGTCTTAATCCAAACCACAGCCTTACGGCGTAAACTGGATAGGTTTTCACCTGCATCCCAACTGCCAACCGTTTGAAGTGACTGGATTTTTTTGATATTGAGTGTCTGGTAAATTCCCTGAGTCTTCAGATAGGCTTGGTAGTCAAAGCCACCAAAATTTCTCTGCCCTTCTGGCTCCGAAAGTTTTCCTTCAAGTTCTATCTCATAAAGATCTGTTAAGTCTTGAAATTTCTCTTTTTCCTCCTCGGACTGAAGTTTATAGTAGACTTGAAAAATGCGTCCATCAGACTTGCCACGAAAGGATAGGCTATCACCATTGACCTTAATAGTGTCAGGCAAAATCCGTATCCTTTCAACAGAATCCGCCAAATTTTGACTCGCTTGACTCTGTTGCCAATTTTGAAACAGAAACCAAAATCCAAAGATTCCACAAATCACTAGAACTTTGCCTGCTGATTGCCAAGGAAATTGAATAAAGAGACAGACTAGCAGAAAAACAAAGCCCAATAAAGCAAGATAGGATGCAGAAAAAATGGCGTAGTAAAGCCAGAGCAATAGAAAACTCAGGTAAATTAGGGGAATGGAGATGTTCTTAATCCACTGTAACATAGTCTTTTAGCTTTTCTATGGTCTTGGCACCAATACCAGAGACTTTCTTGAGTTCGTCTACTGACTTGAACTTGCCATTTGTTTCACGATGGTCGATAATGTCCTGGGCTCGTTTGCCACCCAGTCCTTTGACCTGTTTAATCTCTTCCAGACTGGCCTTGTTGAGATTGACCTTCTTTTCTTTGCTTGTTGAAGAAGCCACTCCAGAACCAGTCTGTTGACTAGCTGCCTCTTCTCCCTTAGTGGGAACGTAAACCAGAGCCTCGTCACTAACTTTTTGAGCTAGATTGAGCGACTTGCTGTCTGCTTGCTCTGTCAAGCCACCAGCCTTCTGAACAGCGTCATTGACTCGACTACCTACAGGCAAATCATAAATCCCTGGTGATTTTACAGCACCTTTCACATCTACTGTAATTAGATCTTGTTCAAGGGGTTCTTCCTTTTCTTCCTTCACTTCCTTTTCGGTCGATGAACCCTTGGAAACAGCTACAACTTCTGCCTGTAAATTCGTTTCTTTGACAGGTGTGTGTGGAGCTGGCTTTAGCAGGAAAAATCCGCCTACAAGCAGGCCCAGACCAGTACAGATGACAATGATTTTATACTCTTTTATTTTCTCGATAATTGCTTCCATATTTTCTCCTCTCTTAGATTATTCGTAAGAGGAAGAAAAAACAGTCGAAAATTTCTTTTCAACTGCTTATTTATTTGCAAAATAGTCTTCCTTGGTCAAGACATAATGAACTCTTGTCACGATTCGGCCTTCTTCATGCTGGTCCATACAAGCATATGGTTCTGCATGTGAAAAACGCATGCCTGATTTCTCCATGACCTTGCCAGATGCGGGATTATCCTTATCGTGAAGGGCAGTCAACTTGTTCATTCCAATCTTCTCAAAAGCCAGCTCAATCACAGCACGATTGACTTCTGTCGTTAACCCTTGATTCCAATACTTTTTATTGATAATGTAGCCAATAGCTGCCTTCTTAAGAACAGGATCAATCTTGTGCAAATCAATAGTTCCGATAAACTTGCCGTTATCTTTTAATTCGATCCCCCAACGTCCCAAGGGATTGGCCAAGTAGAACTGGGCAATGTTATTCTTGGTTTCTTCCAAGCTTTGATTTGTTGGAAAAATGTAGCGTGTATTTTCTCTGTCTGAGGCATACTCAAACATAGCTTCCGCATCATCCAAGGTTACAGGTCTAAGCAATAAATGCTCCGTTTCTATATACGGATACTGGGCAAATTTTACAAAAATTGATTCCATACGTTTCCTCCACTTGAAACCTTTCTAATCTAATACAAGGATATTGAATGAAACATTTAAAAAGCAAACTTATAGTAGATTGAAATAAGATATAAACAAATCAATCAGGAAAGTCAAATTAATTTCTAGAAATGTTTTAGCAGTCACAACGTACTATTCTAGCTTCAATCTACTATAGATTGAGCATTGAGATAACTTTAAGTACAAAAGAACTATCCTTCAGACAGAGGTTGAGACTCTAATTCTTCACTCTCTTCTTTTTTAACCGGTGCTGGTTCATAAGCTCGGATAATCTGAGCGACAACTGGATGGCGAACCACATCCTTAGCTGAAAAATGAACAAAGTCAATTTGATGGATATTCTTGAGTTTCTCTTGAGCATCAATCAAACCAGACTTGACGTTACGCGGAAGGTCAATCTGACTGATATCTCCATTGACAATCATCTTAGAATTAAAACCTAAACGAGTCAAGAACATCTTCATCTGCATGATAGTCGTATTTTGCGCCTCATCGAGAATGACAAAAGCATCATCCAAGGTTCGTCCACGCATATAGGCAAGGGGCGCAATCTCGATAATTTCACGCTCCATGAGACGAGTTGTTTGATCTTTTCCCAGAATCTGATACAAGGCATCATAAACAGGTCGAAGGTAAGGATCCACCTTCTCTTTAAGATCTCCCGGAAGAAATCCTAGACTTTCTCCTGCTTCCACTGCTGGACGAGTTAGGATAATTCGCTTGACCTGCCCACGTTTAAGGGCAGTCACTGCCAAGGTCACTGCAAGGAAGGTCTTCCCTGTCCCTGCAGGCCCAATTCCAAAGGTCACATCGTGCTGTTTAACACTATCCACATAAAGTTTTTTACCCAAGGTTTTGACACGGATAGGCTTTCCTGTGTTATCTTTGATGATTTCTTCTTCGTAAAGGGCGACAAACTTGTCGATTTCATCGTTTTTGACCATGCTAATCGCAGTCACCACATCTGGTGTACCAACGGTCATCCCACGGTTCACCAAGACCATGAGAGCTTGAATAACCTGACGAGCTTCCTCACAGGCAGTCTCTTCTCC
>JAWHFN010000133.1:0-4534 GCA_032565555.1 Streptococcus mitis
TACAGGTGGTGGTCTTCGAGCGAAACTAGGCGCCCTTCTTCTCAAGGATAGCCTCAGAGGTTTGAAAAAACAGCTTAACTATTCAGATGTTGGTGGAGCGGTCTTATTTGGTGTCAAGGCACCAGTTGTCAAGACTCATGGCTCAAGCGATGCCAAGGCTGTTTATAGTACAATCCGCCAGATTCGTACCATGCTAGAGACAGACGTAGTTGCCCAGACTGCGCGTGAATTTTCAGGAGAATAAAAGAGATGACAGAAAAAGAAATTTTTGACCGTATTGTGACCATTATCCAAGAGCGACAGGGAGAGGACTTTGTCGTGACCGAAGCTTTGAGTCTAAAAGATGATTTGGATGCTGACTCAGTTGACTTGATGGAGTTTATCTTGACACTGGAAGATGAATTTAGTATCGAAATCAGCGACGAAGAAATTGACCAACTCCAAAGTGTAGGAGATGTGGTAGAAGTCGTCAAAAGTAAAGAATAGCAAGAAGCAACATGCAAGTCGTGTTGCTTTTTTATTGTCAGGGAAAATAAAAAATTTAGAACTTTTAGTGGGAATTACGAATAGATAGATAAGGAAGAAAAAGAGGAGTGTTTATGTATGTGACTGGTTTTTATCCATGGTTTATTAAATTATTTTTCAAATAAAATTTAATTTAGTTGTACATTTTCGAATTGTTTTTCGAATAGATAAGTAAGAGGAAAAGGAAGGAGATTAGAAATGATTATTTCAGTTATTTATCCAACTTGGCTATTTAAGTGGCTTAGAGGCTAAACATTAAAGATATAACAAAACATAAAAATTGAGGAGAAAAAAGATGACAAATTTTGACAAAATGGAGCAGAACTTTGTAGCTCTTACAGAAGAAGAGTTGGTGAATGTGGATGGAGGATTCTTTGGTCCTGTATTGTTTACTATTTGGGGAACAAAAGTATTAGTCGGCCATGCTCTATCAGCAGGTGTAGCAGTAGGTTTTGCTGCTCTAGCTACTAATTAATAGATGAAGGGGATAGATAATGAATTATAACTTTGAAAATATGAAATCAGATGAATTGGAAAAAATTTCAGGTGGCTCTGTAGTAGGTGCTCTTGCGTTAGCATGGGGTGTAACCAAGGCGCTTGGAATCATTGGTGGTACAGCTGTTTCTGTTTACGTTGCAGGAAAAAGCGTTAAAGCAATAGGCGATTGGGGACTTTCAAGATTGCGATAATTTTTTAATACTTATGAGGTGATTCAATGAAAAATGAAATAACTAGAGTAATAAAAATTGTTTTATTGTTTGTCTCTATGGCTATCATGAATTTGATGTTGCTTGGAATATTAGCTATGCTTGGTTTTTCTTTGACGGGCAGTGTGGATAGTTACCTCATGCCACCTTTATTTTCTACTCTTGTGTTGCTCTTCATTAACAAGATGATAACAAGGTTAGACAGACAGAAGGAAAAATAAGAGCTTGCTATGAAAAAATTTTTATTAGGTTTTGTTTTAACAGCTTACAGCATATTATTAATTTATTCTCTATTTAATTTAGAAAAGGTATCGTTGGAGAGCTGTATTTTGTTAGTAGCATTGACATACTATATTAATAAAAAAGAAACATTTAAACCCAAAGTGAATTATACTAATAATATTTTAGGAAGTGATTATCAGTTTACAGCAATGACAGAAAAAGAACGATAATCAATGAAAACAAGAACAGAGTAAAGAGTCTCGTAAAAGGTATATTATCGGAGGTTTATCTGATGTAGATCTAGTTACATGGGATTACTATATCTAAGATAAAACACTTTGGAGAAATCATAAATTTTCAAATAAAATTTAATTTAGTTGTACATTTTCGAATTGTTTTTCGAATAAATAAGTGAGAAGAAAAAAGAAAGGAATAAAATAATGAAAGAACATTACTATGGATTTGTTGAGCTAACTTCGGAAGAATTGACCGATATTCAAGGTGGAGAAAATTGGACGAAGACCCTTGTAGATTGGTACATTGGATTTCGTAGAGGTTTAGGTTTTTAGGAGGATAAGCGATGAATGAAATGAATGATAAGTATACTATTGAGGTATTAAAGGAAAGCGACTTAGCTTTGCTGGTGGGTGGTAGTGAGGAAAGTTATCAAGGGGGTCTAATTACAGGTCTATTGTTACGTAGTGTATTTATTGGAATCCCATTTTTTAGAAGATAAGATTTAGAGAGTAAAGTTTATCTACAACAATGAATGGCATATATGAAAAATGAAACACAAATAACTACCTTCTTCAATCGTTAATAATCAAAAAAGGAGAATAAGATGGAACAAATTAAAAATATGGAAGATAGTTTTCATTAATGAGTCATGAGGAATTGGCCGATGTAGAAGGAGGCTTGTTGTTTGGTCTAGTAGTAGTTGGAGGAGTCGCAATTGCAGGAACATTTTTATTGGGTGCGGTAGATGGTGCTTCAGGAGCACATTCTAAGCGTCGTGGACGTTAACAGGGAAGGAAGAGCGCCAATGGAACGCATAATAGAAAGTTGGATTACTAGGGTAGAGAATTTTTACAGTTTGCAGTCAATTCCTGTAAAAGTATTAATTTTCATAGTTGGAGTAGTTGGGGTTTATGCTTTAGGGACATTAATTTTAGGTCCTATTTATTGGGCAGGCCAGAAGTTTGGCGAAACAATTTACAATTATTTATTTTAATAAAAAATTCGAATAGATAAGTAAGAGGAAAAGGAAAGGAGCCTAGTTCATGTTTATATCAATGTTCTACCCATGGTTCACTGAGTTATTTTTTAAATAAATTTAATTTAGTTGTACATTTTCGAATTGTTTTTTGAATAGATAAGTAAGAGGAAACAGAAAGGAGTTTGCTTCATGTATCTACCAATTTTCTATCCATGGTTTACTAAATTATTTTTCAAATAAAATTTAATTTAGTTGTACATTTTCGAATTCTTTTTCGAATAAATAAGTAAGAAAGAAAAGGAAGGAGATTAGAAATGCTTATTTCAGTTATTTATCCAATCTGGCTATTTAAGTGGCTTAGAGGATAAACATTAAACATATAAAAACATATACAAATTGAGGAGAAAAATATGACAAATTTTGACAAAATGGAACAGAACTTTGTAGCTCTTACAGAAGAAGAGTTGATGAATGTAGATGGGGGAATTGCTTGGGAGGTAGTCTCTTTGGGTATTGCGATTAGCTGGGGGATTTACCAAGCTGGTGAAGCTGCTGGTAAAACATTCTACTATATTACTCATCCATAGTATTTGATATTTGATAAATATGAGCAAGAAAACATTTTGGATTATACTACTCGTTATTACAATTGTGGTGACTGCCGTTGGTTTAGGATTGTCTGCATATAATTATTATGTTTTTGATAGACCTTTTTTCAATAGTACTACTAAAGGACTGTTATCTGCATTTGTTATGAGTGTATTGATGATTATTATTGGTGTATTAAAAGAAAACTAATTTTTATTATTAAAATGGAGGATAAATATGTCAAATTTACAAACTATTGAACAAAATTATACTACGTTAAGTGATATTGAATTGCAAGAAGTTGATGGTGGAGGAGTGTTACTTTTGGTTGGTGGTGGTATTTTGGCTGTCGGACTATTAGCTTGGGGTGCGTATAATGGTTATCAGTCGGCATCACGAGGTGGATAAAAGGATGGTAGATTGTTTTTTAGTAAATAGGAGTCTACCATGAAAGAATACTTATTAGGCTTTGCTGAGGGTTATTTTATCGTATCGCTCATAATCTACATCGCAACGTATTTGATTTTGAAAAATCCAATCAATACCCTATTTTATCCAGAAATTTACCCTGTTTGATTTGGGCTCTTTTATCTAGGATATAAGGTCAATAAAAAGCGAGTAGAGTAAGTAGCTAAGAATGACTTGTTAGTTTGCACTGAAAATGGTTAGGGTAGAATCTAAGAATGCATCACATCGGAGTTTAAAAGGAGTAACTATGAATCGTAATTTAGAACGGTGTTATCTATTCTGACTAGTAATAGATCATACCAGAGGTGGCTTAGAAATAACAGGGACATTAGAAATTGTAGTAATAAATAGGATGTCGTAAATGTTACTATCAATGATTTATTTGTTCCAAGCTTGCCTAGGGTGACAGTAAAACATCAATTTCCTTTCATACCATATTTTTAGTAGGTAGGACGTTTGTTCTGCCTATTTTTTGCCAAAAAGTTCAGTTGAGGTGTTTATTTATATCGTTTGAAGTTTATTTGTATTGTTGTTCGTGCTTTTTTGATAAAATAGTTATAGAAATTAGGAAAGTTGAAGAAAAGGAATGAAGAAGGTTTTAAGATATTTTTTAGTATTTGTTTTTCTATTTTTGATGAATATTTTCATCTTTAAGATACTAGCAACTCTGGGATTTCAGCTGACAATGAGTGAAAAGAGTTATATTGTACCACCGCTGTTTTCGATTATCGTGTTGTACATGATTGACAAAAGAATTAGGAAGAAAAAGAAATAAATATATATTTTAGGCATGACGTTTGTTCTGCCT
>JAWHFN010000134.1:0-4390 GCA_032565555.1 Streptococcus mitis
CATCTTTCACAGCAGTCTGAGAAGGTTGTCTAAAGAGTAAAATCCCCCCAGCACCCAATACAACTACACTTGCAGCACCGATTGCTGCATACAATTGCCACTTTTTAGCTTTACCATTCTTTTTCATAATGAAACTCCTTTTTGATTTAAAGTTCTTAACAATATTATACAAAAATTATCAATTTGAAACAATAACATTTCAGAACGAAATAATGACATTTCAGGATTTAATTATTGTTCGGAATTTATTTTACAATCGTTGTACTAGTTATATAATACACTTTATTTTTCTTTTTTGCAAGCCTTTTCTTTAATTTTTTTGAACGTAGCAGATTTTTGCAATCACATCAAAAAAAAGATAGAATATGACTATCAAAAAATGACACTCTACTATTTAAAAGAGTATAAAGGAGTTTTCAATGAGAGAATATGATATCATTGCTATCGGTGGAGGTAGCGGAGGAATTGCTACCATGAACCGTGCTGGTGAACACGGAGCCAAAGCGGCCGTTATTGAGGAAAAGAAACTAGGTGGAACCTGTGTCAATGTCGGTTGTGTTCCTAAGAAAATCATGTGGTACGGGGCGCAAATCGCTGAGACTTTCCATCAATTTGGAGAAGACTACGGCTTTAAGACTACTGATCTTAACTTTGACTTTGCTACCCTACGTCGTAATCGTGAAGCCTACATCGATCGCGCTCGTTCTTCTTATGATGGCAGTTTTAAACGCAACGGTGTAGACTTGATTGAAGGTCATGCTGAATTTGTAGATTCTCATACTGTTAGCGTAAATGGTGAACTGATTCGTGCTAAACATATTGTGATTGCTACTGGTGCCCATCCAAGTATTCCAGACGTTCCTGGTGCTGAACTAGGTGGCTCTTCTGATGATGTATTTGCCTGGGAAGAACTTCCAGAGTCAGTTGCCATTCTAGGCGCTGGTTATATCGCCGTTGAATTGGCTGGCGTGCTCCACACTTTTGGTGTTAAGACAGACCTCTTTGTTCGCCGCGATCGTCCTTTACGTGGTTTTGATTCTTACATCGTTGAAGGTCTGGTCAAGGAAATGGAAAGAACAAACTTGCCACTTCATACTCACAAAGTCCCTGTCAAGTTAGAAAAAACTGCTGAAGGCATTACCATTCATTTCGAAGATGGTACTAGTCACACAGCTAGCCAAGTTATCTGGGCTACTGGTCGCCGTCCAAACGTTAAGAGCTTGCAACTTGAAAAAGCTGGAGTCACTCTGAACGAACGTGGCTTTATCCAAGTGGATGAATACCAAAATACTGTTGTTGAGGGAATCTATGCTCTAGGTGATGTAACAGGCGAAAAAGAACTGACTCCAGTTGCTATCAAGGCTGGACGTACCCTATCTGAACGTCTCTTTAACGGAAAAACAACTGCAAAAATGGACTACTCAACTATTCCAACTGTTGTCTTTTCACACCCTGCTATCGGAACTGTTGGTTTGACAGAAGAACAAGCCATTAAAGAATACGGTCAAGACCAAATCAAGGTTTACAAATCAAGCTTTACGTCTATGTACTC
Organism: Streptococcus mitis; assembly: GCA_032565555.1. Taxonomy (GTDB): domain Bacteria; phylum Bacillota; class Bacilli; order Lactobacillales; family Streptococcaceae; genus Streptococcus; species Streptococcus mitis_DM. The sequence goes on from JAWHFN010000134.1 coordinate 1,553, forward strand.
TGCTTGCACTTGCAACCGTCAAGAAACTCGTTTCAAATTGATCACAGCTGGTTCAGAAGAAAAAGTTGTCGGACTTCATGGAATTGGCTACGGCGTTGATGAAATGATTCAAGGATTTGCCGTTGCTATCAAAATGGGAGCAACCAAGGCTGACTTTGACGCAACTGTGGCGATTCACCCAACTGCATCTGAAGAATTTGTAACTATGCGTTAATCGAAATAAAAGAAGCAGAGCAAAAAACACTTCTAAATATCAAAAAGCGAGTATTTCCGTAGTTGGAGATACTCGTTTTCTTATGTTTTATTTTATAGTATGTTGAAATAAGATATGCAAAAATCAATTAACAAACCATAGCAAAATACAAGGATTATAATACAATCATTTATTCTTTTCTTTAAAAGATTCATATATTTTTTTATATAACTCTTTGATATCTTTTTTCTGAGAATTCAACTCTTCTTTACCATAGTCAAAATTTGCTACTACAAATCCCTCGTCAGCATCAGAAAAAGTAAAAAACTCTATTTCAATTAGTTTATTATGCTTAGAGTCCTCTATAGTGTCTCCTAAACCATTATTGAATTTCTTCACTTCTTCTTCACGAACTCCGAACCCAAAAGCAGCACCATTTGCAATAAGGTTTGAAAATACTTCTTCTGAAGACTCTACTTCTTTCACAGTTATGAAGTATATAGCCTCTTCCGTTTCTACTTGTCTCACTTTATTCCATTTTTCTGTATCACTAGAAGAAAGCGTATAGACTGTTAACTCCACCGTTGGTTTAATGGTATTTTCTTTTGTAATCATTTGTTTTCCAAAAAAGAAGAAGGAAAGTAACCCAGCTACAAAGATCAAAGCAATATAAATTATCTTTTTCATACATTATACCCTATATCTTTCATGTCAATTATCACATCAACTTCGTTATAGACAGCTGGATCATGCGTCGCTATTATAACATATTTGTCTTCATCTTTTTCATTTAATAACAAACGAATGATTTCTTTTCCAATCTCACCATCTAAAGCTCCTGTGGGCTCATCTGCTAAAATAATTTTACGTGGTTTCATTAACATTCTGGCAATAGCTACACGTTGAGCCTGCCCACCAGACAATTCGTATATTTTTTGATGTAAATAGTCACTTGACAGTCCTACTTTTTCAAGTACGTCAGTTATTGTTTTTTTGTCTTTAGTGATAAGGCTCAGATTATCATATACTGTTTTGTTATCTATTAAAGAATAATTCTGAAATACATATCCAACAGTATTTTTAAAAAAAGTTCTTTCTTTTATCTTCCAAATATCTTGTTTATCAACTAAAACATTCCCACTGTCAATTTTTTCTAATCTTCCTATAATGTTAAGAAGGGTGCTTTTACCAGAGCCAGAACCTCCAATCAATGCATAACTTTTTCCAGATTCAAATTTTAAATTTAAGTCTGTAAAGATCTTTTTTGAGCCGAAACTTTTTGAAACGTTCAAAAGGTCAATTGTCATGTTTCATCTCCTTTTAAAATTTTAGTATAGCTTTCAGATAATTTTCTAAAACTCATGATTATTGACAACATCAAAACGAGCAGAGAAGCGAGACCAATATATAGCAACTCTATTTGACCTGTCATAAGAAATGTAAATAGGATAACTATTGTAATAGTCATCATAAAATACTTGAGACTTGAAATTGCTATATATGTTTTTGACAGACCCAAAATAATTTTTTTCACATATTCATTCTGTTTTAGGGCAATATAAAGTTGGACATATTGATAAATGAGTATAAAGACAATACTGTAAATTATCTTCTGCAAAATTTGTGAAAGTAGAATTTGGTGCTCTAAGGACTGGATCTTTAATTTCACAATTTGGTAAACATCTACTGGATTCATTGAAAAATTCAACTGGCTAGCCATTTCATTTATTTTCTTTACCGCCTCAGGACTAAAAAGAGACTTATATGTTATATTACTAGCCAAAGAAAACTTATTATTTTCCATCATTTTGTCCGTATCTAACACAACAACAATGTTATCTTTACTATCTGCTACACTTGCGATTGGTAAAAACTCTTTCATTTTATGATTATCATCAGCATCTTCATTAAAATAAAAAATTTTTTTCCCATCAGGAATTATTTGTACTGCAATTTCTTCTTTTGTATAGTTTGTTCCAATAAATTGTTCTGCTACAACTGTATTTTCAATAGATTTCTGATTTTCTTTCCATTTCTCAGGAATATAGATGGTTGCTATCTTATTATCTAAAAGATGATAGTTTGTTCCATTCACTTTATTTTGTAGGTTAGCACCTGTTTGATTGATATAAATCAACTCTTTATTTATTTCTGGATTCGTTATTCCGTCATTTTCTAATTGTTTAGAAAAATTTTCCATAACATGTGAAGTTTTCATGAAATCTGGAACATATGCTGAGGATCGATCTATATATAAATAATCTAAGTTTTTTAAGGAAGCAGCTATCTGTAGATACTGACCATCCGAATCATTAACTTCTCCATTTTTAGTAGAGTTACTTTCAATTCCAAGGAACTCAATCCTTCTCCAGTCTTTTACTGTGTCCCATGGTACTAAATTCTGTATCTGAATGTTAATACTGGATTGACTACTCTTTGTTTCTTGTAAAAAAACTCCTGAGATAAGGATAATAATCGAAATAATGGCAAGCCATACGACAAAAATAAGTTTATTTTTCGCCTTGTTTTTAATAATTTCAATAGGCTTTTCAACCTGAATCGTCAACCAAAATAAAACAAAGGTGATGAGATCAATGATTTGAAATAGTATAAAATTCGTTAAAATCAGAGAGAAAAATAACTTA
>JAWHFN010000135.1:0-4308 GCA_032565555.1 Streptococcus mitis
GTGCATATTTTCTCCACCCGCAAAGATATTAGGAGTTGGGATTCCCATAAAGGAAATCTTAGATCCGTCTGTCCCTCCACGGATTGGTTCGATAATAGGAGTGATACCCAGATCTTCCATAACGGCTTTAGCAATGGTAATTGGAGTCATATCTTTTTCAATGACTTCTTTCATATTGTAGTACTGGTCTGTCAAGTTTAGGGTGACACGGTCGCTACCAAGTTCTTGATTCATCTTATCAGCGATAGACTGCATAGCTGCTTTACGCGCTTCAAAGGCATTTTTTTCAAAATCACGAATGATGTAGCTTGCATGCGCCTCCTCGACACTACCTGTCACATCCATTAGATGGTAAAAACCTTGGTAACCTTCAGTTAACTCTGGTCTGTCATTCTCTGGAAGTTGATTGTGAAAATCAATTGCTAGCTGAAGGGCGTTGACCATTTGCCCTTTGGCAGTACCAGGGTGGACATTACGTCCTTGGAAATGCAATTCAGCACCCGCTGCTGAAAAGGTCTCGTACTGAAGTTCACCTAGTGGGCCACCATCAACTGTGTAGGCAAAATCAACATCAAAATCTTCTGCATCAAATTTATTAGCACCAACACCGATTTCTTCATCTGGACCAAAACCAACACGAATCTCACAGTGTTTGATTTCAGGATGGGCAGTCAGATATTCAATAGCAGTCATAATTTCAGCAATCCCTGACTTGTCATCAGCACCTAGCAAGGTTGTTCCATCTGTTGTGATGAGCGTTTGTCCTGGATATTTCTCAAGACTCTTGAAGTCAGCTGGATCCAGTTTGAAACCAGAATTTCCAAGTTCAATCACACCACCATCGTAGTTTACAATCACCTGTGGATTGACTCCTTCGGCATTAAAATCAGCAGTATCCATGTGGGAAATGAAGCCAATTTTTCGTGTTAAAGACGGATCGTTGGCTGGCAAGGTTCCAATAGCAAAACCATTTGGAAGGTAGTAGACGTTTTGTAATCCAACACGTTTCATTTCAGGAATTAGGACATTTGTCGCGAAGTCAACCTGACTCTGCGTACTTGGAGTAGTAGTAGAGTGTTCATCAGAGCGTGTGTTGACCTTAACGTAGGTTAAGAAGCGGTCCAAGAGATTGGGGTAAGTCATAAAAAACTCCTTTTGAATTCATTTTTTCCATTGTATCATAGAAAGAAAAGAAAAACAAAAGACAGAAGTTCGGGAAATTCCCTATGTTAGCGTTTACTTATCAATGGATAAATGATAAAATAAACTTGATCAAAATATCACAAGGAAGCAGTTATGAAAAAAGCAATTTTAATGATGACATTCGGTTCGCCAGAAGAGATTACATTTGAAGGTGTAGCTGATTTTTTCACAAATATTCGTCGTGGAGTGAGACCTCAAGACCACGAGATTCAAACACTCTATGATAATTATGTACTTATTGGAGGTACGCCTCTGCAAAGAATTACCCGTGAAGAGGTTGCCTTAGTAGAAGCTAGGCTGGGGAATGAGTATAGTGTTTATTTTGCTAATAAGTTTTCTAGACCTTTTATTCCAGATGTGATTGGTCAAATGGAAGCAGACGGCATTGAACAGTGTATTTGCCTGATTTTGGAGCCCCATTATTCTTTTTACTCTGTCATGGGTTATGAGAAATTTTTAGAAAGCAAGCAAATTCAATTTTTGGTCATTAAGGACTGGTATCAGGAAGAAGCGCTCTTAAACTATTGGGCAGATGAAATTGGTAAAATTTTAAAAGAAGAAGTAAAGCAGGATAGCTTTAAAGTCATCTTTTCAGCCCACAGTGTGCCCATTTTTGCCTTGGATTTTGGTGACCCCTATATCGACCAAATTTTCGAAAATAGCAAGCTAGTCGCTGAAAAACTAGGTTTGAGCTCCGAGCAATATACCAACACTTGGCAGAGTGAAAGTGATATAGGTATTCCATGGATTAAGCCAGATGTTTTGGAGTATCTCAGAGAACAGACAGAACATCCAGACCATTATATTTTTGTTCCTATCAGTTTTATCAGTGAGCATATTGAAGTCTTGTTTGATAATGATGTGGAATGTTATGACTTGTGTCAGGAATTGGATGTAAATTACCATCGTCCACCAATGCCAAATACGGATTCTCATTTGATTGATGCCTTAGTCAATATAGTTAGAGCCAATGAACATCAAGAGTTTAAGGAATTTCTCCCAGAAGAAGAAACCTTTGATGAATTAGTTCCTTCAGATGAGACGAAAAACATTTTGGCTGAATCTGAAGATTTACAAATGCCGGAATTTGTGAAAAAACTGATTGAGAAAAAAGGACGGGAGAATGTTAAGATGCCTTATTTGATCAAGAAAATGCTTGAGAGAGCAGGTAAGTTACCAAAAGAGTAAAGAAAAAGGATTTAGCTTTGCGCTAGATCCTTTTAATCGATTATTTTTTCTCAAGAAGCGCTTTGATTTCTTGAAGTACTTCCAATTCAGTTGGTCCAGCTGGAGCTTCCTCAGCAGCCTCTTCTTTCTTAGTAAGGCTTTGAGCTTTTTCGATACCTTTGATAACAAAGAAGAGAACAGTACCGATAACTAGGAAGTTGATAACAGCGCTCAAGAATTTACCATATGTAACACCATTCCAAGCAAGCTCAGCGATGTTTTGTACTTTCGCAGCTTCCAAGGCTGGATTCAAAATAAGTGGAGTGATGATATCGTTAACAAGTGATGTAACGATTGCACCAAAAGCAGAGGCAATGATCACACCGACAGCAAGGTCAACAACATTACCACGAAGCAAAAATGCTTTAAGATCTTTTAACATTTTCATAATTTCCTTTCAAAAAAAGTTTATACTTCATTATATATTAATTAAAAAAAGCTTGCAAGATATATGCTCAGAAATTTTATTTTTTAAAAATAAAAACCTTACTAAAAATATAATTAAGGATAATTATCAATAATTGTGCAAGAACTGTTTCGATTGCATTGATTTTGTCAAGATTTTCATTTACGAATTGACCAATAATATTAGGAAACCTAGTCACAAACAGAAAAGTAAAGAGCAAGTCTAATAGAAAGGTAGAAAGGCGGGCAAGAAAAAATTTCACTAAACGGCTTGGCCAATTCTGCCTAGCTTGCTTAAATACAATCCTATCATTTGTGCTAAAGGCAAATAGGATACCAATTATATTTGCCAAGGTCGTAGCAAGGAGTTCCTGATGACTTAGTTGATAAATGACTAATCGTGAGAGAATCGAAACTAGAGTTGTTGCAAGGCCAAAAAAGAGATAGGCTAAGATTTCATTGTTAAAAAATTTTTGAATAGGAATTTTCATGGTTTAAGTATAGCATAAAGCAGGCTATTGTGCTATACTAGTAAGGTTGAATAAAGCAACCCTTGGTGCTTAGCTTCTTTCACCAAGCATATTACACGCGGATAACCCGCTAAAGGAGAAAAGATGAAAAAATTAACCATTCGTGATGTTGCAGATATTGCAATCGTTGCTGCTATCTATGTCGTTTTAACTGTCACACCACCTCTAAATGCCATCAGCTATGGTGCTTATCAGTTCCGTATTTCAGAAATGATGAACTTTATGGCTTTTTACAATCCTAAGTACATCATCGGAGTTACCATCGGTTGTATGATTGCTAATTTCTTTAGCTTCGGACTGCTAGATGTCTTTGTTGGTGGTGGATCAACCCTAGTATTCCTTAGTCTAGGTGTTTGGCTTTTTGCAAAATACAGCAAAGATTACCTCTTTAATGGATTAATTCGAAAAGATCATTTCTTCTTTTCAATCCTCTTTTCAATTTCCATGTTTACTATCGCTGCGGAGTTGAATATTGTAGCAGAATTACCATTTTTCCTTACTTGGTTTACAACAGGAGTTGGTGAATTTGCCTCATTGATTATTGGAGCGATTATTATTGGTAAAATTGGTCGTCGAATTGATTTAAGCAAATAGAAGAAGATAAGCTAGGTAGCTCTTACCTGGCTTTTTCTTTAGGAAAATTTCTTAGGAAACTTGACAAGATTTTCTAACTGTAGTATACTTTTTAAGTAAGCTGATTTAGCTCAGTTGGCAGAGCGCATCCATGGTAAGGATGAGGTCGCCGGTTCAATCCCGGCAATTAGCATTAAATAGACAGAAAAAACCTTTATTTACAAGGTTTTTTGTTATGTCTGCCCCAAATTTTTCAAAGATATTTCTATTCAGCTGTGTAAATGAAACTAATACTCAATGAAAATCAAAGAGCAAACTAGGAAGCTAGCCGCAGGTTGCTCAAAGCACTGCTTTGAGGTTGTAGATAGAA
>JAWHFN010000136.1:0-4288 GCA_032565555.1 Streptococcus mitis
ACACCAAGAGGGTGAGAAAGGTTGTAATAGACATCTTTACTTACCTCCTTTAACTTGTTTTTTCGGTTTGACAAAGCGTTCGATAAGGTAATGAACACTGACAAAGAAGATAATAGACGCTGTTACAATGCTGACAAGCTCAGACGGTACCTGCGCCGCATTCATACCAGGGGCTCCAACTTGGAGAACACCAAATAGGAAGGCTGCAAAGAGAATACCAATTGGTGAGTTGGCCGCAAGCAGACTGACCGCCATCCCGTTAAATCCGACAGCCAATGACGCCCCTTGAACATAGACGTTCTGGAAGGTTCCAAGTCCTTCAACAGCTCCACCAAGACCTGCCAAGGCACCTGAAATAATCATTGAGAGAATAATCGTCCGTTTGGCAGAGATACCAGCATATTCTGATGCATGAGGATTGAGACCAACTGCACGAATTTCAAAACCAAGGGTTGTTTTCTTGAGCATGAACCAAATAACTGCAACGGCAATGAGAGCAAAGAAAATACCAATATTCATCCGTGAGTTACCAGTCAACTCAGCCAACCAAGGTGTCTGGTAGGTTGCATTAGCCCCAACACGAATGGTCGAATCTGTACTTTGCATGAAGTCTTTAGGGAAGGCATGAATCAAGGCATTCCCTACATACAAGACGATGTAGTTCATCATGATGGTTACGATAACCTCTGACGTCCCCAGATAGGCTCTAAGAATACCCGGAATCGCTCCGACAATCCCACCAGCAATCAGGGCAATCACGATGGTTGCTAGAATCATCAAGGGACGTGGCATATCCGGATGCGACAAGGCAAACCAACCACTGAGAATCCAACCTGCTAAAGCCTGACCAGGAAGCCCGACGTTAAAGAAACCTGCACGACTGGCAACGGCAAAACCAAGACCAATCAAGACCAAAGGCCCCATAGCACGGAAGATTTCTCCAATCCCACGCAGACTACCAAAAGCTGTATAGAACAATTCTTCGTAGCCCCAAATAGCATCATAACCGAAGATCCACATGACAATGGCTCCAAGTAAAATTCCAAGGAAGACAGAAATCAAGGGAACCGAAATTTGTTGTAATTTTTTAGACATCACTCTTCTCCTTTCCCAAGTTTCCACCAGCCATCAAGACACCAAGTTCTTGTTTATTGGTTGTTTCTGGTGACACAATACCTTGAATCTTACCATCGTGGATAACAGCAATGCGGTCTGATACGTTTAAAATCTCATCCAATTCAAAGCTGACAACAAGGACAGCCTTGCCATTATCACGCTCTTCAATCAAGCGTTTGTGGATATATTCAATGGCACCGACATCCAACCCACGAGTTGGCTGGCTGACGATAAGGAGATCAGGATCACGATCAATTTCACGAGCAATAATTGCTTTTTGTTGATTTCCTCCTGAGAGTGCAGCTGCAGGAACAAATTCACTGGCAGCACGAACATCAAATTCTTCCATTAACTTTTTAGCATAAGAAGTAATATTTGAATAGTTCAAAATTCCATTTTTACTATGTGGTTCTTTATAGTAGGTTTGAAGGGCAATATTTTCAGAAATCATCATTTCCAAAATCAAGCCATCACGGTGACGGTCTTCTGGAACGTGCCCAACGCTCAACTCTGTAATCTGACGTGGGTGCAAGCCTACAATTGAATCTCCTTTTAGCTCAATGCTACCAGATTCAACCTTGCGAAGACCTGTAATGGCTTGAATCAGTTCAGACTGACCATTTCCATCAATCCCCGCAATCCCAACAATCTCTCCAGAACGAACATCCAAGGACAGATTTTTAACAGCTGGAACACCGCGGTTTTCATTGACCACCAAGTCTTTAATAGACAAAATCACTTCTTTTGGTTGAGAGGCTTGCTTCTCTGTCTTAAAGGAAACAGAACGACCCACCATCATTTCTGCCAAATCTGCATTGGTAGCTCCCGCAATTTCGACTGTTTCAATTGATTTCCCACGACGGATAACTGTAACGCGGTCAGAAACTGCGCGAATCTCGTCCAACTTGTGGGTGATCAAGATAATTGATTTTCCTTCTTTGACAAGATTTTTCATAATAGCCATCAACTCATCAATTTCTGATGGAGTCAAAACAGCCGTTGGTTCGTCAAAGATAAGGATATCAGCCCCCCGATAAAGGGTTTTTAAAATTTCTACACGTTGTTGGGCTCCAACTGAGATGTCTGCTACCTTGGCAGAAGGGTCAACAGCTAAGCCATAACGTTCAGAAAGAGCCTTGATTTCTTTGCTAGCTCCAGCGATATCTAGCACACCATTTTTAGTCAATTCACTACCTAAAATGATGTTTTCAGCCACTGTGAAGGCTTCTACCAACATAAAGTGCTGGTGAACCATTCCGATTCCCAAGCTAGCTGCTTTAGATGGTGAGTCGAGGTTGACAACTTGACCGTTGACCACAATTTCACCACTGGTTGGTTCAAGAAGCCCTGCTAACATGTTCATGAGCGTGGACTTACCAGCCCCATTTTCTCCTAAAAGTGCATGAATTTCACCTTTTCGTAGGTGCAGGTTGATTTTGTCGTTGGCAACAAATTCACCAAACACCTTGGTAATATCACGCATCTCAATGACATTTTCGTGTGCCATGTGCTCTTCCTTTCAGAGTCTTATTTTATTTCAATAAAACTTGCTCGTTTGTCTAGTAGCAAGCTTTACTGAGACAAAATGACTTTGTCTCAACTCTTAAAAAGCGGCCGAGGGCCGCTTCCTAAGAAATGACTTCCATCCATTATTTTGCAGGAACTTTTACGCTTCCATCAAGGATTTTAGCTTTAGCATCTTCAACGGCTTTTTTACCTTCTTCAGAAAGGTTAGTTGTTACCAAGTCAACCCCTTTATCTTTCAATGAGTAAACGATCACTTGACCGCCAGGGAATTCACCTTTTTCTGCCTTGTTAGAAATATCTTTTACAGTTGTACCAACTTGTTTCAAAGTAGATACAAGAACAAAGTTTGATTCTTTACCATCTTTAGAAGTGTATTTACCTTCTGCTTCTTGGTCACGGTCAACACCGATAACCCAAACTTTTTCATTTTCAGGACGGCTTTCGTTGAGTGATTTTGCTTCTGCAAAGACACCTGCACCTGTACCACCAGCTACTTGGTAAACAACGTCTGCACCAGCTGCGTATTGTGCTGCTGCAATTGTTTTACCTTTGGCATTATCACCAAATGAACCAGCATAGTCAACTTGTACTTTGATAGATGAATCTACTGAGGCAACACCTGCCTTGAAACCAGCTTCAAAACGAGAGATAACTTCTGACTCAATGCCACCTACAAAACCAACTTGTTTTGTCTTAGTTGTTTTAGCTGCTGCAACACCTGCAAGGTAAGCAGATTCATTATCAGCAAATGTTACGCTCGCAACATTCTTTTGATCTTTAATCACATCATCAATCAAGACATAGTTCAAATCAGTGTGCTCTGCTGCTGCATCTTTAACTGCATTGTGAAGGGCAAAACCAACACCGAAGATTAGGTTGTAGCTTCCAGCCGCTTGTTGCAAGTTGTTAGCATAGTCAGCTTCACTTGTTGATTGGAAGTAAGTGAAACCTTTATCTTTTGAAAGATTATGTTCTTTACCCCAGTCTTGCAAACCTTCCCAAGCTGATTGGTTGAATGATTTATCATCAACACCACCAGTATCAGTGACGATTGCTGCTTTTGTCTTCACATCAGAAGATGAAGCTGCGTTACGAGAAGAGCGGTTACCACATGCAGCAAGTCCAACTGCTGCCACTGCAACTAGACCAAGGCCTAGCCATTGTTTCTTGTTCATTACTGAACCTCCTAAATAAGATGTGCAACGATGTTGCAAGTATGGATTGGTTGGCCACAAGGACCGTGCCACTCAGAGAGCGACTCAGACTAGTTTAAGTCTGTAAAAGAGTATGGAAGTAATTCCCCGACCGTCATCTCGACCGTCGATTTATCTTTTGCGACTAAGGTCACTTTTAGATCTTGTTCAAAAAATTCGACCATTACTTGGCGACAAGCACCACATGGTGAAATCGGTTTTTCAGTTTGACCATAAACAATCAGCTCCGAAAATTCTCTTTGCCCTTCAGATATAGCCTTAAAAATGGCTGTTCTCTCACCGCAATTGGTCAAAGGATAGCTAGCATTTTCGATATTCACTCCCGTGTAAACACTTCCGTCTTTGGCTACTAAAACTGCTCCGATAGGAAAGTGAGAATAGGGGACATAGGCATGTTTGCTGGTTTCAATTGCCAGTTCAATCAACTCAGT
>JAWHFN010000137.1:0-4286 GCA_032565555.1 Streptococcus mitis
CGAAAATCAAATTCAAACCACGTCAACGTCGCCTTGCCGTACTCAAGTACAGCCTGCGGCTAGTTTCCTAGTTTGCTCTTTGATTTTCATTGAGTATAATTCTCCAATTTATAAAATGAAATTGCTTTTATATCTAAATTGCTATATAATAATGATAAGGAGGAAATAAGTATGTTAAAAGAAGTACTAACCGTTGCAAAAGTTGCGAAAAAATCATCACTCTTTTTGGGTGGTGTCGCATTTGGTACCCTTGGTTTGAAAATCTTGGCAAGTAAGGAAGCTAAAAAAGGTTATTCTAAAGCTTTGGCTAAGGCTTACAAGTTGAAAGACGGGCTAGATGCATCTGTTTCTGTTGTGAAACAACATGGAGACGATGTTTTGCAAGATGCCAAATATTTGTACGAGCAAGAGAAAAAAGAAGAGCAATTAGATAGCCTTATAGGAGAATAATATGTCTTTTAAAGTGCTACATAGAGGATACCAACATATCCGACTATCATCTTCTTTTTCACTCACCTTGGATATTCAAGACTATCTTCGTTCCTTGGCGAGAGATGAAAAGGGGATTGAGTCTATCCAGTTTTACATGGATCAACAGCACTTTACTCTACGTATAAAAGAAGGCTTTTCTGTATTAGATAATGCAGAAGCCTTTTTAAAAAGAATTGATAAAGGGAAAGTTTCTGAGTTGATGACTCTTCCCATTCGTAGAGAAGAGAGTGCTTATTCTATTGTTTCAGGTGCAGCGATTAAGCGTGTGCTTTTTCGTAGTTTTGTGCCGTATCCTATTCGCTATATATGGACTTGTTATCAGGCTTTTGGCTATATTAGAGAAGCCTATCAAACACTAGCGCGTAAGGAACTAACGATGGAGGTCTTGGACTGTTCGGCTATTTTATTGTCTTTGTTCATGAACCAATCCAAGACTGCTAGCAACATCATGTTTATGCTTGATTTGGGGAATCATTTAGATCAGTGGTCCTTGAAAAAAACTGCAACAGATTTAGAACAGAGTCTTCTTGCAAAAGAGAGCGACGTATTCTTAGTGCAGGGCGATACAGTCGTTAGTATCAAGAGTTCCGATGTTCAAATAGGAGATGTCTTGGTCCTATCTCAAGGAAATGAAATTCTGTTTGATGGACAAGTAGTTTCAGGTTTAGGTATGGTCAACGAAAGTTCCTTGACGGGAGAGAGTTTTCCAGTTGAAAAAAGAGAGTCTGATTTGGTTTGTGCAAATACAGTATTAGAAACTGGAGAGTTGCGCATTCGTGTAACCGATAATCAGATGAACAGCCGGATTTTACAACTGATTGAGTTGATGAAGAAATCTGAAGAAAACAAGAAAACGAAACAACGCTATTTCATCAAGATGGCGGATAAGGTCGTCAAATATAATTTCTTGGGGGCTGGGCTAACTTACCTATTAACAGGTTCTTTTTCTAAGGCTATTTCTTTTCTATTAGTCGATTTCTCCTGCGCTTTGAAAATCTCTACTCCTGTAGCTTATTTGGCAGCTATCAAGGAGGGGTTGAATCGTGAAATGGTGATTAAGGATGGGGATGTTCTGGAGAAATATCTGGAAGTCGATACCTTCTTATTTGATAAGACAGGAACAATCACAACTAGTTATCCTATAGTTGAAAAGGTGTTACCTTTTGGGGACTATAGTGAGGAAGATATTCTCAGAATTAGTGCCTGTCTTGAGGAACACATTTATCATCCTATTGCTAATGCCATCGTCAAGCAAGCTGAGATAGAGGGGATTGAACATGAGGAAATGCATGGGAAACTCCAATATATCGCAAGCAAGGGGATCAAATCTCATATAGATGGGCAACCAGTTCTTATTGGGAATTATGTCTTGATGCAGGATGAGCAGATTCATATCAGTTCAGAACAAAATGCTTTAATTGAGGAGTACAAGAGTCACTACAATCTCTTATTCTTAGCCTACCAGAATGAATTGATTGGAATGTTCTGCATTCATACTCCTTTGAGAAAAGAAGCAAAAACAGCCTTGGATAAACTTAAGGCACAAGGGAAAAAATTGATTCTGGCAACAGGGGACACCTTGGTTAGAACAGAGGAATTAGTCAAAGATTTGCCCTTTGATCAGGTCTATACAGACTTGAAACCTGATGGAAAATTTGAGTTAGTAGAGGAACTGCAGAAAGCAGGTCACACTATTTTGATGGTTGGAGATGGATTGAATGACTCAGCGGCTCTAACCCTATCAGATATCGGTGTGGTGATGAATGAGAGTGCAGATATTTCTAAGCAGATGAGTGATATCTTATTGTTAGATAATCGCTTGGATTTCTTCCGAGAGTTGGATTGGCTATCATCATCTTTGCAAACACTCATCAAGAAGAATATTCAAGATACCGTTGTCGTAAATAGTAGTTTGATTGGCTTTGGATTGTTTAATTGGCTCAGTCCTTCAAATCTCTCTATCTTACATAATCTAACAACCTTACGCATTGTCCTGCGTAGCCTGTCTATTAAGGGATAGGTGGGGGACTATTCACAGCAAAAAGGAGTTACCTTTCTCGAGGGTAACTCCTTTGTTTATAGGTAAATGTTGAATAGTTTAGTAAGTCAATACAAAGTATTTTTTCTTTCCACGACGGATAACAGTCAGTTCGTTCTCTAACTTATCTGCGTCACTCAAGACATAGTCAAGGTCTTGGATGCGGTCGCCGTTGACGTAGATAGCTCCGTTTTGGACGTCTTCACGGGCTTGGCGTTTTGAGTTAACCACACCAGATGAGACGAGAAGTTCTACGATATTGTGGTTTTCGTCTGCTTGTACTTGGTAGTTTGGTACACCACGAAGTCCTTGTTTGAGCTCTTTAACAGAAAGGTTTTTGATGTTTCCTGCAAAGAGTTGCTCAGTGATGTTGAGGGCTTCTTTGTAGGCTTCTTCTCCGTGAACAAGTGTGACGACTTCACGAGCGAGGATTTTTTGAGCCAAGCGTTCGTGTGGCGCTGCTTCAAATTGTTTACGGATGTCTTCAATCTCATCAAGTGACAAGAAAGTAAAGATTTTCAAGAAGCGAACAGCGTCAGCGTCCATAACGTTCATCCAAAATTGGTACATTTCGTATGGAGAAGTCTTTTCAGGATTGAGCCAGACTGCGTTTCCTTCTGATTTACCAAATTTCTTACCAGTTGCATCTGTGATCAGTGGAACAGTGATAACGTGACCAGTTTTATCAGCCTTACGACGAAGCAATTCAGTACCAGCTGTCATATTTCCCCACTGGTCAGAACCACCGATTTGTAGCGTCACATTGTGGTCTTGGTTCAGGACGAAGAAGTCGTAACCTTGCATGATTTGGTAAGCAAACTCAGTGTAAGAAATTCCTGTTTCGATCCGTTTTTTCACAGACTCCTTGCTCATCATGTAGTTGACAGTAAAGTATTTTCCGATATCACGGAGGAAATCAATGAAGCTGATGCTGCCAAACCAGTCGTAGTTGTTGACCATGACAGCTTTATTTTCACCATTTTCAAAGTCAAGAAAACGAGAAAGTTGTCCTTGGATAGACTTGACCCAGCCATCTACTGTGTCTTTTGTTTGGAGACTACGTTCAGCATCTTTGAAGGACGGATCTCCGATGAGACCTGTAGCACCGCCAACGAGCGCATAAGGTTTGTGACCTGCTAGTTGCAAGCGACGACTTGTCAAGATTGCGACAAGGTGGCCTAGGTGAAGGCTGTCAGCGGTTGGATCGTAGCCAGTATAATAAGAAACTTGACCTTCTTCTAGGGCTTTACGCAAAGCTTCTTCATCAGTCGTTTGAAAAATCAAACCACGCTCTTTTAGCTCATCAAAAATGTGCATGTGTCTTTTCTCCTTTTTAAAATTATTGTTTCTAACTATTGTATCACAAACTTGGGCAATAGCCTAGCAGAATAGGAAAGAAAGTGGCTATTTTATTGAAAGTTTCCCTTTTATGGTATAATAGATAGAGTGAGGAAATCCATGCAAAATCAAGTAAATGAATTAAAACGAAAAATGCTGGAATTTTTCCAGCAAAAACAAAAAAATAAAAAAACAGCTAGCCCTGGCAAGAAAGTCTCAAGTGTCCAAAAATCTAAATCCTTAGAGAAGCCAGCTATTTTTCCAGCTATTTTACTGAGTATAAAAGCCTTATTTAACTTACTCTTTATACTCGGTTTTCTAGGAGGAATGTTGGGAGCTGGGATTGCTTTGGGGTACGGAGTGGCCTTATTTGACAAGGTTCGGGTGCCTCAGACAGAAGAATTGGTACATCAGGTCA
>JAWHFN010000138.1:0-4249 GCA_032565555.1 Streptococcus mitis
TAATGACATAGTTCATGTCGGACAATTTTCCTAAAAACGTCTAAACCAAGTTCCTGATAAACCTTAGGATTAAAATCCAAATGCCCATCTTTGGGAAAAAATCGCCCACCTGTCGAACGTAGACGAGAATTCCACTGGGCTTGATGGATAAAAGGTCTGCCGAAGTCTTCTAGTGAAACCTGCTTAACGTAATCAGTCAGTTTCATTTGGAGCGAGGAGCGACAGATTGACTTTTTCACGTTCAGTATCAATTTTCTTAACCCAGACTGTCACCAAATCACCAACAGATACCACTTGGCTGGGATGTTTGATAAATTTGCGACTCATGTGGGAAATATGAATCAAACCGTCCTCATGAATCCCAATATCAACGAAGGCACCGAAATCAACGACGTTACGCACCACACCTTCTAGCTTCTGGCCGACAACAAGATCCTTGATATCCAGTACATCTTGACGGAGAACTGGAGCATCAAAGGAATCACGGAAATCTCGACCTGGTTTGAGAAGGTCTGCAATGATATCTTTAAGAGTTTCTGGACCAAGGTCTAGCTCTTGCGCTATTTCCTTGACTGAAAGGGACTTGAGTTTACTTTGGGCTTCTTCATTCAGATCCTTGATATCCAAGCGTTTGAAGAGTTCCTTAACAGCAGCGTAATTTTCTGGGTGAACTCCTGTATTATCAAGGATATTGCTACTTTCAGGAATACGAAGGAAACCAGCTGCCTGCTCAAAGGCCTTGGCTCCCAGACGAGGAACTTTCTTGATTTGGGCGCGTGAAGTGATTTTTCCTTCTTCTTCACGGTATTTGACGATATTTTCAGAGATGGTTTTATTGAGTCCAGCTACGTGGGAAAGAAGAGCTGGGCTGGCCGTATTGACATTGACACCGACTTGGTTTACCACTGTATCCACGACAAAATCCAGACTTTCAGATAGTTTCTTCTGGCTGACATCATGCTGGTATTGGCCGACACCAATTGACTTAGGATCGATTTTGACCAATTCCGCAAGAGGATCTTGCAAACGACGGGCGATAGAAATAGCAGAGCGTTTTTCAACAGTCAAGTCTGGGAACTCCTGACGAGCAAGTTCACTGGCAGAGTATACAGAAGCACCACTTTCATTGACGATAACATAGCTGACCTCAGGAAAATCTTTCAGAACTTCCGCCACAAAGGCTTCACTTTCACGACTGGCCGTTCCGTTTCCGATGGCAATAATTTCCACGCCGTATTGACCAATCAAGTCTACCAAATCTTTCTTGGCTTCTTCTATTTGACGAGCTGATGCTGGCTTGACAGGATAAATGACCTGAGTTGTCAGCATTTTTCCTGTTGCATCCACGACAGCTAGCTTGGCACCTGTACGAAAGGCAGGGTCAAATCCAAGAACCACGCGCCCTTTCAGCGGAGCAACCAAGAGAAGATTGCGCAGGTTGTCAGAAAAGAGTTGGATAGCTCCTTCTTCTGCTTTTTCAGTCAATTCTGTACGAATACGGCGCTCAATAGCAGGCAAGACTTTTTTCTTAACGGATTGCTGAACCACTTCATCAATATAGGCATTTTTGACCTTGAAACGAGCAGCAAAGAAGGCAAGAATACGGTCCGTCGCATGTTCAAAACCGACCTTCAAGACACCTAGCTTCTCCCCACGATTGAGGGCTAAGGTACGATAGCCCTGCATATTTCCAACTGTCTCTGAAAAATCATAATAAATCTGAAAAACCTGCTTTTCATCAAGACTTTCATCCTTGACTTGGGAAGTAAGTTTAGAGTGTCTCAGCACTTCCTGATAAGTCATGGAACGCAAGGTCACATCTTCTGACAAGGCTTCGACCAAAATGTCAACTGCACCGGCCAAGGCTTCCTTACCAGTCGCAAATCCTTCACAGACAAACTTCTCAGCCTCTTTCTCTAAGCCTGCTACATTCTGCAAAATCAAGCGCGCAAGCGGAAAGAGGCCCGCTTCACGAGCAATGGTTGCCTTGGTCCGACGTTTTTCCTTGTAAGGAAGGTAGAGTTCTTCAACGTCTGCTAATTTTTCAGCAGCTAAGATAGCTTCTTCCAACTCCTTTGTCAACTTGCCTTGCTCTTGAATCTTAGCTAAAACAGCTTCCTTACGGTCGTTGAGGTTGGTCAGACTTTTATCCAAGTCAATAATGGCCTTAATCGCCACCTCATCCAGACTACCAGTCATGTCCTTACGATAACGGGCGATAAAGGGAATAGTCGCTCCTTCAGCTGTCAAATTTAGAACGGTATCAATTTGCTTTAACGTCACTCCCAAATCTTGGGAGATTTTTTCATATTTTTTATCCATGAATCTATTATACCACAAGCTAAACGTTTCAAATTAACTCGTAGAACATTTAAAAAATATGTAGGGAATAGATTTATATGCTATAGAGCAATAACTTGTACTTATAGAGCATTGCCGCCTTTTTTTAACCAAGCCATGATATCAAAAGTATTTAATGGATCAGACATAATAGCCAGTTCTGGAAGATGTTCCTGACCTGGAATAACACATTGACTTTTCAAGTTTTTATATGGACGATTGACTAAAATTAATTTATTAGAATAGGGAAGATTATCCATCTTACTTAGAATTTCTTCACTAGCTGAATCTTTATTATCAAATTTAAAATAAATATTATCCCAATTTATACGTTTTTTTCTTTTTTCCCACTTAGTTCGTGCTTCTTCAATACTAGAATAATGTAGAAAATGAATATCTATATCTCCTAAATGTCCCAAAGGATAAACTTCATGAGTCCAGCTCGGTGAAATAAGTTCCTCTTCGAAAACAAGTTCTTGTTCCATATAGTAACGAAAATCCTTTGTAAGTTTATAATAATCATCAGGGAGAATAAATAAACCAACAAAAGGTGTTCTATATTGAAAACCAAGTTGTTTATAAATTAATCCGCCGACACAATTATTACTTATAATGGTAAAATCTAATCTTTCAAGATCAAGAAAAGGGAAAATTCCTTTCTCTGCAGCTATCAACTTATGATAAACAATTTCAGAATCTAAATGTTCACCGTCATTTTTTAACCAAGCACTAAAATTTGCTAATTCTTGAATATACTGTTTTTTCGCTATTTCTATATCATAGTCTTCTAAGACAGAGCAATCTTTGATTCTATTTTCATAATTTTCTAATATGATTTTGTAGGAGTCTTTTAGAGGTTTAGCATCTACAACAGGTTTATAGATATATGTCGGGAAATTAATATAGGTTGCAGTTTTAGAGTGAATATAAAGTCTCCAAATAAGGTTGTTTATATCAAATTGATTTATTTTTCGTAAAAGCTTACTATTGAATAATTTTCCAAATAATGAGCAATATTGTTTTCTAATTCGATGATCTGTATCATCCATCTTTTGCAAAACTTGAACATTCGTTAAATTTTCTGTCAACCAATTATCCCCCCAAGGATAAAAGTAAAATACTCCATCATTCAAATCAGCAAAATTACCAAGAACCACTTCAGAATCGGATAATCTTATCGCATGATACATCTTTTCAAATGTCCAATCAAATAATGAATCATTTGAAGATAGAAACGTAATATAATCTCCTGTAATCATATCAGACAACTCAGCAAAAGAATTCTCATCTATAATCTTAATATTAAATGATAGATCCATCTGTTGGCTAATGGAAACTATTTCCTCTGTAGATTGATTTACAATAATAACCTCTATATCTTTTAATGTTTGTCTTTCCACTATTGACAAAGACTCTAATAAACTATTTCTGTCTCCTTGATGTAACAAAACAACACTAATTGAGTAAGTCAATTTGACTACCTCCCATAATTTTCTGCTAATGATTTTCTTTTTATTTTAATTATAGCACAAAGAATTTGGTGTTTACAAATGCTTGCCGTTGCTTGTTGATAGTTTATTTTCATAATTATCTTTGCCCGTATCATTGAGAAAGTTGCAATTTAATTCTAATAGTTTACAAAAGGATCAGTGATTAATTGCACTGTTTTTATTTTTTACAAAACGCTTTATAAAGCTATTTGTTGAAGTTAACGAATCAATTTTCAGAGCAAATAAAAAACCGCAAGCCTGAGCCTGTGGTGGAGATAATCTTTTTTGAAATTTTTAAACAAAAAAGGAGCATTTAAGCTCCCTTCTTTGAAATAACGGACACTTGGCTGGTCGGTGTACCCAGCATCTCAGATACCTTTTTCAAGGTGCGGCAGGAACCTTTCTGCCCTCAAATGTCT
>JAWHFN010000139.1:0-4240 GCA_032565555.1 Streptococcus mitis
TTCACTTGAGCGGATTTCATATCTGGAGCCTTGGCCTCTATCTAGCCCTCTATGTGCCTCTAGCCTACAAGATGGGCTGGGAAATTGGTATCACACCAAGCACTGTTTTGGTTAGCCATCTCTTGGTGCAAGAGTCAACCTCTCCAGACCTCCTAGTCAACGAATTTCTTCTCTTTGCTATCGGTACAGGATTTGCCTTACTGGTTAATCTCTACATGCCTTCACGAGAACAGAAAATTCATCACTACCACACACTGGTAGAAGAAAAGTTAAAAGATATTCTCCAGCGCTTCAAATATTATTTATCCAGAGGGGATGGACGCAACCGAGCACAGCTAGTAGAAGAATTAGACACCCTTTTGGAAGAAGCCCTCAGACTGGTCTATTTGGATCACTCAGACCACCTCTTTCACCAGACTGATTACCATATTCACTACTTTGAGATGAGACAGCGACAAAGTCGCATCCTGCGAAACATGGCCCAGCAAATCAACACCTGTCACCTAGCTGCCAGTGAAAGCCTGATTTTAGCGCAGCTCTTTTCAAAAATTGCAGGTCAACTGAGCCAGACCAATCCTGCTTCTGATTTGCTAGATGAAATTGAACGCTATCTAGAAGTCTTTCGCAACCGCAGTCTCCCCAAGACCAGAGAAGAATTTGAAACCCGCGCCACGCTCCTTCAACTCCTACGTGAAGCCAAAACCTTCATACAAGTAAAAGTTGACTTTTACCAAAAATATGGACAGTAAAAAAGAAAACTTCAGACCAACCACAAAAGGTGAATATCTGAAGTTTTCTTTTATTTGTAAGTTATTACCATAAAGGTTAATAATAAAACAAATAAGGCCAAACTCACCAATAAAGTGAGAACCTTTACCAAGGTGTTACTCTGCCAGTAGCTTGGTTTACCAATATTACTTGTCGCATCCATAGAAAATAATTGATTTTGACGAGGTTGTATGGTTACCAGTACAATCAAAGCGAGAGATAGGACAATAGCTAAAACAATCAGTATGTCAATCATAGGCCTACCTCAAAATTCCTAGCAGTGTAAAGAGTAAACCAATCAGAATCATTAAACCCAAGATGAGTGAAAAAGTTTTACTAATCTTTTCCCCTCGGGTTTCTTTTTCTTTCTTGATAGGTTTTTGTTTCAACTCTTCCATACGACCTTCAACGTCTTTATAAAATAAATCTTCATCTGACATGTTAGCCTCCTAAAACAGTTTGCATGGTTTCCTGATATCGTACCAAGTCAACGTAGTTTGCATGTTGACCTTGTTTGCCAAGTGCCTGACGCATTTGATCAACATCTGAAAGAGCCAGTTTAATGGTCTCAACCAAAGCAGAAACTTCACTACTTTCAAATAGATGATCAGGAGCGATATAGAGTCTATTGTGGACTGTCTGGTTAAATCCAAGAATCAAGAGATTGTGCTCAAAGGCATGACGTACTGCCTGCAATAACTCATTGCTATGGTTTATATCCAAGTAAATATCCGACAGTTGGTAGAGCTCCTGAATCTTCTGTGGACTAGCATTCTGGTAAAGGACCACATTAGGATAGCGAAGCATGTCTAAGAGCTTAGAAGACATCTCTGTCACCGCTACGATACGGAAAGTAACATCAGGCAAGGCTTCTACGATTGATTCTACTTGCTCAATCTGATCTGAATTAGTCAAGATTAAGGCATCTCGTCTTAGGAAATTATCCCGTTTAAACTGATAATGGTAACCCAAGTGCACAAACTGATCATGGTATTTCTCATCAGTCAACTCTAAAGCACGCTCATAAGTCGCTTTGTTTGGAATGATAATCTTCTTAGTACGCACATCATCGCTTTCCAAAATCAACTGCATATTGCCTGGAATGGCATCATAGAGAGGTTCCTGCCACACCAAAACATCTGAGCCAGACTTATCTGGATGATGGAAGGAAACCAAGAAAGGAGTCGCTAGTGTGTTAAAGATAAGCTGATGACTATCTAATCCTAAATCTTGCATAAAGAAGGTGATAAATTCAACCTTATTTGCAAAGTAACGCATGGATTGATCAGGTAAGGTCAATAAGATATCACCTGTCACATGGTTTTCCAGTAAAACTTCCTGACCATTGACATCTTGGTAAACCGTCATGATCGGCTCACTATCAGCACTATAGGTCGTTGTCGCAAAGCAAGCACCAAAACGATTATAATGATCAACCTGGCGTACTCTTCCTTCCAAGTCTTTCCAATCTATCTGTTTAACCAATCGAGCCTGCATTCCCTCAGCATAATGAATAACGGCTCTCTCCTCTGTCATATCTTCAATACGAGCAGACTGATTATTTCCTGAAATTTCCCAAAAAGCTGGGACAGGAACTTGGTTAAAATAGAGAGGTTTTCCCTTTTCATATCCTAGATAATAAGTAAAAGGAGATACTAGACCTTCAGGCAGAAAACCATCTGCATCGATGACTACTCCAAGTTGAGACAGTCCAGTAGCCACGAGACTTTCATGTAAATCTCGACTTTCCTGACTATAACGATCATAAAGTTCAATCATGGAGCACCTCCTCTACTGTTTTCTTCCACTTTTCTAAAATTTCTTCGGTTAAGAAGCCTTCTGCAATCTGGTAAGAATGGGCACGCATATCCGCCAAACGATTTTCTTGATACAGTTGACAAATCTTAGCTGCATAAGCTTGCTTGATTTGATCCTCCACATGGTCAGATGAACTTGGAATCAAATAACCATTTTGCCCATCTTCTATAAAGGTCTGATTGCCATAAGGCACATCAAAACCAATTAGTGGTAAACCTGAACCAATAGCTTCCATCAGAGTCAAACCAAAGCCTTCGCTGGTTGAAGCCGTCAAGTAGACCTCATACTGGCTATAAATCTGCGCAAGATCCGCATGCCCCTTGAGTTGGATATAATCCTCTGCCTTATGAGTAGCAATAATGTCTCGAAGAAGAGCGTCTTCTCCACCGCTACCATAGATATCAAAGGTTAATTCAGGGATTTCCTTACGCGCCTCAATGACTGCCTTGACTAACCAATCAATGTGTTTTTCTTTAGCAAGACGTGAAGCGGTAATCAAAGAAAATGGCTTACGTCCCTGACTTGACTCGGTCAAGGAATCAATACTACCTACAGGAATGGTAACAACCTTTGGTCGGTGATGTGTATATTTAGCAAATTGCTCTTGCAACACTTCATTCTGTCTATCAGTTGATACGATAAAGAAATCAACCTTATCTGCATTGGTAAACTGATAGTCATAATAGTTGTTCCAAAGGATATAGTCCTCATTTGTAGCATTTTCACTATAATGTTCCGCATGGACAACTACCGCTAGATGCGCTACCTGCGCTTCCTCAAACACAACCTGACCAATGCCTGTCTCCCTATCAAGAATGACCAAATCAGACTTGTTCAAATTCAAGGATTTCATAAAAGCACGCATGAAAGCTTGCTTTCCATAGAAAATCTTATCCTTAAAACGATAAACTTCTTCCTTGCCTTGATTCATCAAGATATCATAAGCTGGAGTCCCGTTTTCATTGTAAAAAGTTCGTTGGTATAGGACTGCAACATTGTCCTTGGGAGCAAAATACTCGCTACAATAACGCGTATAAGAAAAGTAATCCTTACGAATCAGTTTTCCTTTAAAGACATACTCCGCATGTTGAACCAAGTCCTTGTCCTCATCCACCAAATAACAGGTTACAAACTTATCTTGGTCAGAAAAAAAGACACGCACAACCTTGCCATTTTTTTCTCTGTGACTTTCTTCACCACCGAAATAAGCCAGGACATCATCCACTGTCACACTAGTCGGTGCAATCTTAATATCTGTGAAATAATTATAAAGCCAGATAACTTGATCATCATCAAATCCAATATTAGCTGTTAAGTGCTGAATATTATCGGCTAAAATCATATCTGTAAAGATAAACTTAGAGGACAGATTTAATTTCCGAAAAACACCAGCACGATAGGCTTGAGCGTATTCAACACCACTACTAGCCCATCCAAGTCCTAAATTTATATTGTAAATTGTCATATTTTCCTCTTTTTATGGGAAATGAGTCATAATCTCACCCTTAGGAGTAATTTCAACCAGGCCCATCAGGAGATTACGCACCATATCCGCACGGATTTGTTCTTTCAGAGCTTGAAAGCCCGCGTAGGCTTCTTGATAATACTCTACGATCGGGTTTTTCTGACTATCAGACTGACCACCGATAGCCAT
>JAWHFN010000140.1:0-4198 GCA_032565555.1 Streptococcus mitis
CTCACTCTCAAGCTACTAAGTCTTCTTTTTTCTTAGTAGCTTTTTTACTGTTATAATAAAGGAGGAAACTATGACAAACTTTTTCACACTACAATGTAAACGACTTTACGATAATTACACATTTACATATAGAATATTTAGTTCATCTGATAAGCTAACTTCACAGCTATACACTCAAGCTTTGAATGATTTAGATTCTTTAGCAAGGAAATCACTCATCACAGGATTTTCTCATGCCGAAGTGGAATTCTATACTAGAATGTTTAAACGTAAACTCTCCATTCACTACTACTCAAGAGTGAAGCAACTAGCTTAACTCTTTTTATTTTACAATCAGAAAGGAAAAACTTATGATCCCAGAAACTTTAAAAATGAAACCAGAATTTATCGGTCCAGACTACTACGAAAAATTAGGGAATGCTCCTCGTTATGTCTTTGGTAAAGAAGGAAAGTACCAAAGACATATTCTAAATAGTGAAACTCATGGAGCCTTCCACGTTATTACACCTGCTTCTACCACTGTCTTTCCAGAAGATGCTTTTGTTGAAGCAGTTAACCCTATTTTCCTATCAGATACATCGCTGAATGGAAATTCTGTGGCACCTGCTCTCAATGCTTTTGCTGAGAAGCTAGTACTCAAGAAATAACAAAATAAAGGAAAAAATAAAATTTTAAACCATTTAGAAATTTGTTAGAATAGGAAATAAAAGTTTGAAAGAGGCTATCCGTGAATACTATTTTAGAAAAATTTTATAAAGACCAGCAAGTCAAACCCTTCATCTCTCCTGAACGAGATTTAGATGCTTGGCTCCTAAATCCCAAACCCGTTACCAAACGAAACATGGAATTATTAACAGATGATTTACTAGCAGGAGATATTATCCTCCTCTGGAGAATCCAGTTTGGCACTTTTACCACTGAAACCTGGTTTCCTAAATACTTTGAGTACACTTATGGCATTGATGCCCCAAAACATCTAAAAACTCTGGTAGAAAAAGGTTATACTGTCATTGAAACTGCTTTTGATTCACTTGACCATCTGAATGCTACAATGAAAAAGAATATTTTGAAAAGCAAGGGAATTGTAGGACTATCTAAGATGAAGGCTGCAAATCTAGATCAAGCCCTTCATGCCAACTTTTCAGAAGAGGAATTGGCAAGTCACTTTTCGATTCGTGGCTACAAATTAACTCCAAAAGGAGAGGAAATCCTGGAACAAAACCAGGACATTGTCGACCGTCATCCAAAGAAAAATCTTTAAGTAAGCCACTTTTTGGTTAACCTCCTCTTGAACTACCTTGTCACTAATATTTGAAATCCACTTCCTTTTAGGGTACAATGGTAGAAATGAATTTTTGAGAGGAATAGAATGAAAAAACTAGCAACCCTTCTTTTACTATCCACTGTAGCTCTAGCTGGATGTAGCAACATCCAACGTAGTTTACGTGGTGATGACTATGTAGATTCTAGCTTGGCCGCTGAGGAAAGCTCCAAAGCAGCAGCCCAATCTGCCAAGGAGTTAAATGATGCTTTGACAAACGAAAACGCCAATTTCCCACAACTATCTAAAGAAGTTGCTGAGGACGAGGCTGAAGTGATTCTACACACAAGTCAAGGAGATATCCGTATCAAACTCTTCCCTAAACTCGCTCCTCTAGCAGTTGAAAACTTCCTCACTCATGCCAAAGAAGGCTACTATAACGGTATTACCTTCCACCGTGTCATCGATGGCTTCATGGTTCAAACTGGAGACCCAAAAGGAAACGGTACAGGTGGTCAGTCCATCTGGCATGACAAGGATAAGACTAAAGACAAGGGAACTGGTTTCAAAAACGAGATTACTCCTTATCTCTATAACATCCGTGGTGCTCTTTCTATGGCTAATACTGGTCAACCAAACACCAATGGCAGCCAGTTCTTCATCAACCAAAACTCTACATATACCTCTGCTAAACTCCCTACAAGCAAGTATCCAAAGAAAATCATCGAAGCCTACAAAGAAGGAGGAAATCCTAGTCTAGATGGCAAACACCCCGTCTTTGGCCAAGTGATTGACGGTATGGATGTTGTGGATAAGATTGCCAAAGCCGAAAAAGATGAAAAAGACAAGCCAACTACTGCTATTACTATCGATAGCATTGAAGTGGTGAAAGACTACGATTTTAAATCTTAAAAACCCAAAAATACAGTATCCACATTCGGTACTGTATTTCTTTTATCCTCATGTTTAAGTTAGATTATTAAAATCCCAGATTTGGTCCATCCAGCCTTCATAGAAGTCTGGTTCGTGACAGACCATAAGGATAGATCCCTTGTATTCTTTAAGAGCGCGTTTGAGTTCATCCTTGGCATCCACATCCAAATGGTTGGTCGGCTCGTCCAGCACTAAAACATTGTTTTCACGATTCATCAAGAGACAGAAACGAACCTTGGCTTGTTCCCCACCTGACAAGACCTGAATTTGGCTTTCAATATGCTTGGTTGTCAGACCACAACGAGCAAGGGCTGCACGGACTTCTGCTTGGTTAAGTGCAGGAAAGGCATTCCAGACAGCTTCAAGAGGTGTTTGACGATTGCCTCCTTCTACTTCCTGTTCAAAGTAGCCAAGTTCTAGATAATCTCCACGCTCCACTTCCCCAGCAATAGGTGGGATAATCCCTAAAAGGCTCTTCAAAAGAGTTGTTTTCCCGATACCATTTGCCCCGATAATAGCAACCTTTTGATTACGTTCAAAGGTAAGATTTAAAGGCTTGGTCAGAGGACGATCATAACCAATTTGCAAATCCTTGGCTTGGAAGATAAAGCGCCCAGGTGTACGAGCTGGTTTGAAATCAAAGGATGGTTTTGGTTTCTCACTTTGCAACTCGATAATATCCATCTTATCCAATTTCTTCTGACGAGACATGGCCATGTTTCGTGTTGCAACACGCGCTTTGTTTCGAGCCACAAAGTCCTTGAGGTCCGCAATTTCTTTTTGCTGACGTTCGTAGGCTGCCTCTAGCTGAGATTTCTTCATAGCATAGACTTCTTGGAACTGGTAGTAGTCACCAGAGTAACGCGTCAGCTGTTGATTTTCCACATGATAGACGATATTGATAACGTCGTTCAGGAATGGAATATCATGTGAAATAAGGACAAATGCATTTTCATAGTTTTGGAGATAGCGCTTAAGCCAGTCAATATGCTCAGCATCCAAGTAGTTGGTCGGCTCGTCCAAAAGCAAGATATCAGGCTTTTCAAGGAGGAGTTTAGCCAAAAGTACCTTGGTTCTTTGCCCACCTGATAAAGAAGTTACATCCGTATCCATACCAAAGTCCATGACACCAAGGGCACGTGCTACTTCATCAATCTTAGCATCCAAGGTATAGAAATCACGACTCTCCAAACGGTCTTGGAGTTCTCCCACTTCTTCCATGAGAGCATCAACATCCGCTCCATCTTCAGCCATTTCCATATAAAGGTCATTGATACGGACTTCCGCTTTGAAAAGCTCATCAAAGGCTGTACGCAGAACATCACGTACCGACTGCCCTTCAGCAAGGACAGAGTGCTGATCCAAGTAACCGGCAGTCACATATTTGGACCATTCAACCTTCCCTTCATCTGGCAGCATTTTACCAGTCACGATACTCATAAAGGTTGATTTTCCTTCACCATTGGCACCGACCAGGCCGATATGTTCTCCTTTGAGAAGACGGAAGGACACATCTTCAAAAATTGCACGGTCACCAAAACCATGACTCAGATTTTTAACTTCTAAAATACTCATATTAATTCCTTATCTTGTTTTTATGTAATCGTTTATAAAGTAGCCAAGCCAGATAGCCACCCAAGGTATTGGTCCACAAATCATCAATCTCAAAGACGCGATTAAAGTCGAAGAAAAAATCTAAAACTAGTTGCGTACACTCAATTCCTAGACTCACTAGAAAACTGAACAAAATCACTTTTCTTGTCTTACGCAAGTTTGGAAGGAGATAAAGGAGTTGGAAAATCAGAGGAAAAAGCAAGAAGACATTGAGGATATTTTGTAGAAAAATCCAACATAATTGTCCCATGTCACTCACTTCACCCAGTTTCCAGAGAGAATTGAAAGGAGTCAAAAGAAAAACCAGGCGTCCAAGATGCTGAATACCTGGAGTTTCCACCCCCACGGGAGAATGTTCTTGAGGAGTAAAGCAAAAGTAAACGATACAAA
>JAWHFN010000141.1:0-4193 GCA_032565555.1 Streptococcus mitis
CGGAATTCAGCGCCCCACTGGTCTATTAGATGGGCTTCGTCGATAACGACGGCACCTATTAGGTTATTTTTCGCCAGGTCAAACAGTACCGGAACCAGCCCTTCAACTCGTGACAGCCAAGAAAAGGTTTTGAAGCACCTAGAACAACTTGGTTTTGTAGTCAATTCTAAACGAATTCTAGCTGAAAGCATGGATGAGATTTGGAATTTTATACAAGAAGTAGGAGAGGAACGGGAGAATCTGCCTTATGATATCGATGGGGTGGTGATCAAGGTCAATGACTTAGCAAGCCAAGAAGAACTCGGTTTTACCGTTAAGGCTCCAAAGTGGGCAGTGGCCTACAAGTTCCCAGCTGAAGAAAAAGAAGCTCAACTCTTATCAGTTAATTGGACAGTTGGTCGTACCGGTGTTGTGACTCCAACTGCTAATCTGACCCCTGTTCAGCTAGCTGGTACAACTGTTAGCCGTGCAACCCTGCACAATGTGGATTATATTGCTGAAAAGGATATCCGCAAAGACGACACGGTTATCGTCTATAAGGCTGGTGACATCATCCCTGCTGTTTTACGTGTGGTAGAGTCCAAACGGGTTTCTGAAGAAAAACTAGATATCCCAACAAACTGTCCAAGTTGTAATTCTGTCTTGCTGCACTTTGAAGATGAAGTGGCTCTCCGTTGTATCAATCCGCGTTGCCCTGCTCAAATCATGGAAGGTTTGATCCACTTTGCTTCTCGAGATGCTATGAATATTACAGGACTTGGTCCATCAGTAGTTGAGAAGCTATTTGCTGCCAATCTGGTTAAGGACGTTGCGGATATTTACCGCTTGAAAGAAGAAGATTTCCTCCTTTTAGAAGGGGTTAAGGAAAAATCCGCTTCTAAACTGTATCAGGCCATCCAAGCATCTAAGGAAAATTCTGCCGAGAAGCTCTTATTTGGTTTGGGAATTCGCCATGTCGGAAGCAAGGCCAGTCAGCTGTTACTCCAACATTTCCATTCGATTGAAAATCTGGCTCAGGCAGATCCAGAGGAAGTGGCTAGTATTGAAAGTCTAGGTGGCGTGATTGCCAAAAGTCTTCAGACTTACTTTGCGACTGAGGGCTCTGAAATTCTCCTCAGAGAATTAAAAGAAGCTGGAGTCAATCTGGACTATAAAGGACAGACGGTAGTAGCGGATGCAGCCTTGTCAGGTTTGACAGTGGTATTGACTGGGAAATTGGAACGTCTCAAGCGCTCAGAAGCTAAAAGTAAACTCGAAAGTCTGGGTGCCAAAGTAACAGGCAGCGTTTCTAAAAAGACCGACCTCGTCGTGGCTGGTGCAGATGCTGGAAGCAAACTGCAAAAAGCACAAGAACTTGGTATCGAGGTTCGAGATGAGGCTTGGCTAGAAAGTTTGTAATGATCGTTTAAAACCAGAGTTTAGATAATATGACTAAGTTTATTAATTGAGACGAAATTGACAAAAAATTATTAGTGAAACAGAAACAAATTAAAAAGTAAAAAGGAAAAATAAACAATGTATAACTACCCTATGCGCATTCATTACCACCGCAAGAATGGTGAATACGACACTTGCTCTTTTGTAAAAAGTCAGGACCAGCGAATTGATTTGCTAACCTACAAAAAAGATTATTTTGGTGCTTCATTTAGTTTTGAACACCCAAGTGCTCATCCCTTAGAAAGCTTGAATTTTGTGGTTCATACCGGCCAAACTAGTAAAGAGTATGCTATCCGTTTTAATCACTATCCCCTCTTAACAGAGGTCTGGATTTTGGAAGGTGATGACAGAATTTATTATTCTGAAAATCCTGCTATTGCCAGTCCTTTCTATAAGAATCAAAATCCTTTTGCCTTTGATAAGGCTATCAATAGTGCTAGTTTCGACCACCACTGGGGCTACCAAGGTGAATTGGGGTGCTGTGTAGAGGACAATCAGGCTCATTTTGCTCTCTGGGCTCCAACAGCGACAGAAGTGCAGGTTGTCGTTTATGAATCAGCTACTAATGATGCACCTGTTTGGAAGACTTTTGATATGGAGAGAGGCAATAGCTACTCTTATAACCATAAGGACAATACTATTGGTGTCTGGAGTTTGGATGTTGAGGAAGATTTGACTGGTAAGGCTTATCAGTATCAAGTCCAATTCCCTCACCACCAAACAGTGACACGCGATCCCTATACCATTGCTACCAGTCCTGATGGCAAACGTTCTGCTATTCTAAGCCATGCAGAAAAACAAGTCGAAAACTTCGAGGTTAAGCATGGTTCTGAGGCTACTTGGCGCTTGGCAAACCCATGTAAGGCAGTTATCTGTGAAATGCACATTCGTGATTTGACCAAATCACCGACCTCAGGTGTGGATGAACATCTTAGAGGAACTTTCTTAGGTGCTGCTCAGACTGGAACAGTTAACCAGTACGGCCAGTCAACTGCTTTTGATTACATCAAGAAGCTGGGCTACAATTATGTTCAATTGCAACCAATTGCAGACCGTCATAAAGAATACGATGAGGATGGTAATGTAACCTACAACTGGGGTTATGACCCACAAAACTATAACGCACCAGAAACGAGCCTTTCAACTAATCCAGATGATCCAGCTCAGGTCATTCGTGATTTGAAGACCATGGTTCAAGCTTATCACGATGCAGGTATTGGTGTCATTATGGATGTAGTCTATAACCATACTTTTTCAGTTGTTGATGCACCTTTCCAAACAACTGTCCCTGATTACTATTATCGTATGAACCCAGACGGTACCTTCCAGAATGGAACGGGTGTTGGAAATGAAACAGCCAGTGAACACGAAATGTTCCGCAAGTATATGATTGATTCCCTCCTATACTGGGTACAGGAATACAATATTGACGGCTTCCGTTTTGACTTGATGGGGATTCATGATGTCAAGACTATGCAGATGATTCGTCAGAGTTTGAATGAAATTGACCCTAACATTATCCTTTATGGAGAAGGTTGGGACATGGGAACAGGTCTTGCCCCTTATGATAAGGCTAAGAAGGACAACGCCTACGAAATGCCAAATATTGGTTTCTTTAATGACAATCAGCGTGATGCTGTCAAAGGTGGAGAAGTTTACGGTGCAATTAAATCAGGTTTTGTCAGCGGTGCTGCGACAGAGCCAATTCTTGCCAAAGCAATCCTAGGCAGTCGTGAATTAGGAACCTATACACATCCAAATCAAGTACTTAACTATGTGGAAGCCCATGACAATTACAATCTTCACGATTTATTGGCAACTCTTCATCCAGACCAAAGTTCAGAACAAATCATGCGCAAGGTTGAGACAGCCACAGCTATGAACCTACTCATGCAAGGGATGGCCTTTATGGAAATCGGTCAAGAATTTGGTCGTACCAAACTAGTTGCGACTGGTGAAAATGGTGAGTTGACCCATGATGATAGAGAGCGTGCTATGAATAGCTATAATGCTCCAGACAGTGTGAACCAAGTGAACTGGGACTTGATTAATGAGCGTCAAGATAGTATTGAGTTTATCCGTCAGATGATTCTATTGAAGACAGGAACCGGTGCCTTTTCTTACCCTACTTATGATGAAATTTACCATCATGTTTTTGTTCATTCAGCAAATGAACATAGTGGTTTGATTGTCTATGAGATTCAAGGGGAAGACCATTTACTGGTTGTATTTAATACTAAAGGGCAAGACTTCCAGTTTGAAAATGCTGGAAATCTAGAACTATTGGTGACCAATAGCCATTTAAGTGATAAAGACATGGTTGGTGGCGTTAGCACCAGCGTCTTTAAAGTCTTGTAGAAAAAATCAAAAGTTTTCAATTGTGCCGTATAATTTCTAGGATATCTTCTTGCTAAAAATTATAAAACTCAATGAAGAATAACATAGCATGAAAAAGGTTTAGTTCATCTAAGCCTTTTCTTCTTGTACTGACTGCTTAACAAAAGAGTTCAAATAGTTTGAAAAGTCAAGCTTGTGAAAATAATCTCAAAAATATTGCAAAAAGGGTTGTAATTTTCTGAAAATTTGGTAAAATATATCTTAATCATTTTTAGGAGGACGAGAATTTGACAAGATATAATAATTTAGTAAATGGAGAATGGAAATCATCTGAAAAAGAAATTACGATTTATTCACCAATCAATCAAGAAGAATTAGGGACAGTACCCGCTATGAGCCAAGCAGAAGTAGATGAGGCT
>JAWHFN010000142.1:0-4170 GCA_032565555.1 Streptococcus mitis
TGGGGAGTATATTAAACCAACTGCTCTAGCCAATGTTCACGCCTTTTTTCAACGCTTAAACCCTCAAATCCAAATCATCGGAACAGGTGGCGTTCTGACTGGTCGTGATGCCTTTGAACACATCCTCTGTGGTGCCAGTATGGTGCAGGTAGGAACCACCCTTCACAAAGAGGGAGTTGGTGCTTTTGATCGTATTACTAATGAACTGAAAGCAATCATGGCGGAAAAAGGGTACGAAAGCCTAGAAGATTTCCGCGGGAAATTGCGCTATATTGACTAAATTAAATCGAAAAATCAGAAGAAAGGAGAGAAGATGCTAGCCATTGAAGAAAGTCAAAAACTGACTCTAGCAAATTTACCGAACCTGAGCCTTTTTACAGGGACAGACCAGGGTCAGTTTGAAGCTATGAAGAGTCAAGTATTGAAACAGATTGGCTATGATTCTGCAGACCTCAACTTTGCCTACTTTGATATGAAAGAAGTGGTCTACAAGGATGTGGAACTGGAGTTGGTCAGCCTTCCTTTCTTTGCAGATGAGAAAATCGTGATATTGGATCATTTTGTCGATATCACGACTGCTAAAAAGCGCTTTTTGACAGATGATGAGCTTAAGTCGTTTGAGGAATACCTTGATAACCCCTCGCCAACAACCAAGTTGTTGATCTTTGCGGAAGGAAAACTGGATAGCAAAAGACGGCTGGTAAAATTACTTAAGCGTGATGCCAAGGTTTTTGACGCAGTAGAAGCCAAAGAACAAGAATTGCGCCAGTATTTCCAAAAGTGGAGCCAGAAACAAGGTCTGCAGTTTGCTAATCATTCTTTTGAAAATCTTCTCGTCAAGTCGGGTTTTCAATTTAGTGAAATTCAGAAAAATCTCCTCTTTTTACAGTCCTATAAGGAAGACTCTGTTATCGAGGAAGAGGATATTGTTAACGCAATTCCCAAGACCTTGCAGGACAATATTTTTGATTTAACTCAGTTTATTCTGACTAAAAAGATGGACCAGGCGCGTGACTTGGTTAGAGACTTGACCTTGCAAGGTCAAGATGAAATCAAACTGATTGCAGTCATGCTAGGACAATTTCGAACTTTTACTCAGGTGAAAATTTTGGCAGAGTCTGGGCAAACAGAATCGCAGATTGCAAGTAGTCTAGGTGGCTATCTAGGACGCAATCCAAATCCCTATCAGATTAAGTTTGCTCTGAGAGATGCGCGAGGACTTTCCTTGAGCTTTTTGAAGCAAGCTATTTCTTATTTGATTGAGACAGACTATCAGATTAAGACAGGTCTTTATGAAAAAGGTTTCCTTTTTGAAAAGGCACTCTTACAGATTGCTAGTCAGGTAAATTGAAATTATTTTTGAAACTACAACCTGCGTCAGGACTAGCTTGTCGTGGGTTTCTTGCTGATTTGCTTGTTTTATACTCAATGAAAATCAAAGAGCAAACTAGGAAACTAGCCACAGGCTGCTCAAAGCACTGCTTTGAGGTTGTGGATAGAACTGACGAAGTCAGCTCAAAACATGTTTTTGAGGTTGCGGATGAAACTGACGAAGTCAGTAACCATACCTACGGCAAGGTGACGTTGACGCAGTTTGAAGAGATTTTCGAAGAGTATTATTAGAAAGTATTTCAGTGATTTCTTCATCTATAAGCAAAAAACTTGAAAAAAGTGAATGTTTGCGTTATCATTTTCATATAGAAAGAAAAAGAGGTATTACAGATGGCTATTATCTTACCAGATCTTCCATATGCATACGACGCTTTGGAACCATACATCGATGCGGAAACAATGCACTTGCACCATGACAAACACCATCAAACTTATGTCAACAATGCCAATGCAGCTCTAGAAAAACACCCTGAAATCGGTGAAGATCTTGAAGCCTTGCTTGCTGATGTAGAATCTATCCCAGCTGATATCCGTCAAGCACTTATCAACAACGGTGGTGGACACTTGAACCACGCTCTTTTCTGGGAATTGATGACTCCTGAAAAAACAGCTCCATCAGCAGAACTTGCAGCAGCAATCGATGCAACATTTGGTTCATTTGAAGAATTCCAAGCAGCCTTCACTGCAGCAGCAACAACTCGTTTTGGTTCTGGCTGGGCATGGTTGGTTGTCAACAAAGAAGGAAAACTTGAAGTGACTTCAACAGCAAACCAAGACACACCAATCTCAGAAGGCAAAAAACCAATCTTGGGCTTGGACGTTTGGGAACATGCTTACTACGTGAAATACCGCAACGTGCGTCCTGACTACATCAAAGCTTTCTTCTCAGTGATCAACTGGAACAAAGTAGATGAATTGTACGCAGCTGCTAAATAATGATAGTTGGAGGGAAGAATTGTTCTTCTCTTTTTTAGGTTATATTATTTTGGTCTGACAAAATCGTCAGACTTTTTTCATTTTTATGAGAAACGTGCTAACTGCTAGAAATTATGGTAGAATAAAGTATTAAGTAATCGTGAAAAAGGATATCTATGCGAAAAGAAATTGCACCTGAATTATACAACTATAACAAGTTTCCTGGTCCTGAGTTCCATTTACACGGGGACAAGGTCGAAACGGAAGGGATAGCTTTTTCCTTGGTGGAAAATATCAAGGATGCCTTTGATGTGACGGCTTTTAATCAGCGTTTTTCAGAAGTCTTAACCAAGTTTGATTATATTGTGGGAGATTGGAGCAACGAACAGCTTCGCCTACGAGGTTTTTACAAGGATGATCGAACAGAAGAAAAACTTGAAAAAATCAGTCGTTTACAAGACTACCTTTTAGAGTATTGTAGTTATGGTTGTGCCTATTTTGTCTTAGAAAATGAAGCCCCTAAGCGAGCATCATTTGACAAGAAAATGCGTAAGAAGGAAGAAGAAACACCTTCTAAAAAAGGAAAGAAGCCGACTCAAACCAAACGAAAACCGAATGCAGATAAGAAAAATAGACGTCGTCAGAAAGACCAGCATACTCAGAAAGAGGACAAGGGACAACGTCATTTTGTCATTCGTCAGAAGTGAGTAGAGAATAAGGAGTAGAAATGAAACCGTCAATTTATAGTTTAACACGTCAAACCATGCAGGAATGGGTTTTGGAGCAGGGAGAAAAGAAATTCCGTGCAGATCAAATCTGGGAATGGCTTTACCGTAAACGTGTCCAGTCATTTGAAGAGATGACCAACCTGTCAAAAGATTTGATTGCTAAGCTTAATGATCAGTTTGTGGTCAATCCCTTGAAACAACGTATCGTTCAAGAGTCTGCTGATGGGACAGTTAAATATCTTTTTGAATTGCCAGATGGTATGTTGATTGAGACAGTACTCATGCGTCAACACTACGGTTTATCTGTCTGTGTGACGACTCAGGTCGGCTGTAATATCGGCTGTACCTTCTGTGCCTCTGGTTTGATTAAGAAACAACGTGATCTCAATAACGGTGAAATCGTAGCGCAAATCATGCTGGTTCAGAAATACTTTGATGAGCGTGGTCAGGATGAGCGTGTCAGTCATATCGTTGTCATGGGAATTGGTGAACCATTTGATAATTACAACAATGTCTTGAATTTCGTCCGTACTATCAATGATGACAAGGGAATGGCCATCGGTGCTCGTCACATCACGGTTTCAACCTCAGGTTTGGCTCATAAAATTCGTGATTTTGCTAATGAAGGGGTTCAGGTCAATCTTGCCGTTTCTCTTCACGCACCCAACAATGAATTGCGTTCAAGCATCATGAAGATTAACCGTGCCTTTCCGATTGAAAAACTCTTTGCTGCTATTGAGTACTACATTGAAACAACCAATCGCCGTGTGACCTTTGAGTATATCATGCTCAATGAAGTC
The DNA here is from genome assembly GCA_032565555.1 of Streptococcus mitis. Taxonomy (GTDB): domain Bacteria; phylum Bacillota; class Bacilli; order Lactobacillales; family Streptococcaceae; genus Streptococcus; species Streptococcus mitis_DM. The sequence continues at coordinate 3,836 of JAWHFN010000142.1, forward strand.
AATGATGGTGTAGAACAAGCCTTGGAATTGGCTGAATTGCTCAAGAATATCAAGAAATTGTCTTATGTAAACTTGATTCCTTATAACCCAGTTAGTGAGCATGACCAATATAGCCGTAGTCCTAAAGAGCGCGTCCTTGCCTTCTATGATACGCTTAAGAAAAAAGGGGTTAACTGTGTTGTTCGTCAAGAGCATGGTACCGATATTGATGCAGCTTGTGGACAATTGCGTTCTAATACAATGAAACGTGACCGCCAGAAAGCAGTCGCAGCAGTCAATCCTTAATGATGAAGAAGAGTTATAATCATGTTTTGGTCTGGGGAGTCATTTTCTAT
>JAWHFN010000143.1:0-4159 GCA_032565555.1 Streptococcus mitis
CCTTGCTTCCTGGGTCGACCTACATCGCTCCGCCAAGTACGGAATCTCTCAATCCTTTTACAATCAAGGACGAGAAACTCTTTGAAATCCTTCAAACACAGGAAACGACAGCTAAAAATCTTCAAAGCCTCTTTCAAGGTCTGGGACGCGATACGGCAAATGAATTGGAAGACATTCTGGTTAGTGATAAACTATCTACTTTCCGAAACTTTTTCAATCAAGAAACCAAACCATGCTTGACTGAGACTTCCTTCAGCCCAGTTCCTTTTGCAAATCAAGTGGCAGATTCTTTTGCCAGTCTTTCTGATTTGTTGGACACCTACTATAAGGATAAGGCTGAGCGCGACCGCGTCAAACAGCAAGCCAGTGAACTCATTCGTCGTGTTGAAAATGAACTTCAGAAAAACCGCCACAAACTGCAAAAGCAAGAAAAAGAGTTACTAGCGACAGACAACGCTGAAGAATTTCGTCAAAAAGGAGAATTGCTGACAACCTTCCTCCACCAAGTGCCAAACGACCAAGACCAGGTTATCCTAGAAAACTACTACACCAATCAACCTATCACGATTGCGCTTGATAAGGCTCTGACTCCCAACCAGAATGCCCAACGCTATTTTAAACGGTATCAGAAACTCAAAGAAGCTGTCAAATACTTGACCGATCTGATTGAGGAAACCAAGGCAACCATTCTCTATCTGGAAAGTGTGGAGACCGTCCTCAACCAAGCTGGACTGGAAGAAATCGCTGAAATCCGCGAAGAATTGATTCAAACAGGCTTTATCCGCAGAAGACAACGCGAGAAAATCCATAAACGCAAAAAACCAGAACAATATCTGGCCAGTGATGGTAAAACCATCATCTATGTCGGACGTAATAACCTGCAAAATGAAGAGCTAACCTTTAAAATGGCCCGCAAGGAGGAACTTTGGTTCCATGCCAAGGATATTCCTGGAAGCCACGTTGTCATCTCAGGAAATCTTGACCCATCTGATGAAGTAAAAACAGACGCAGCAGAGCTGGCTGCCTATTTCTCTCAAGGGCGCTTATCAAATCTGGTCCAGGTAGATATGATTGAAGTCAAGAAACTCAATAAACCAACTGGTGGATAACCTGGCTTTGTAACCTATACAGGACAAAAGACCCTCCGTGTCACACCAGATCCAGAAAAAATCGCATCTATGAAAAAATCCTGATTTTACTTGAAATCAGGATTTTTAACATACTATTCACTCAAATCATATCCAATTATAGGACTAATCTTTGCCACCTAGTTTCTCATTGATTTTCATCATCACACTAGCAATTTTTTCGCCCCAATAAGGGTCTGAGGCATATTCCACATTCATACCAGATGCCTTGTTTCCAAGGAAAGTTCTACCCCTATCGATATAATTTTCCTTAATCCACTTGCTTGCACCTAAAATTCCCTTATCCACATCATCAAATGTCTTGGCTGAAAGGTAAGGGGTCGTATCATAGGCTGTAATTCCAAAGAAATTATTCTTATCTTTGGCAATCTTGCTACGTCCCCAGTCGCTTTCTAGGGCACTATGGGCAAGAAGGTAAAGGGCATTGATATGGTAATGTTCTTCGGCTTCCTTAAAGGTAGCTCCCTTATTTTCCAAGAGGCTATTGTCAATATTTAACAGATTAAATACCTTATCCAAATCTTCAGCACTATAGTTTGTAGCCTCTGTCAAGTCTTTAAAAAGGAAGGGATTTTCAAGCTTAAAACCATCAAAATGCAGCCCATCTGCCGAATAATATTTCTTGCCTACTTCCATATCAGAAAGATGAGCAGCTACTGGAATACTAGCATTCTGAGCCACATAGTGATAAAAACGGTGTCCATCACTCTCATAATAAGGGATAAAGTCCTTACTAGCATCTAGCGCTTGTAAATCTTCTGTTTTCATATAGCCTGACAAACCAGAAATAGTAATAGCCAGGCGCTTGTCATCACTTTTTCTATCCTTATCCAGCCAAACAACACTACCTTGCGATATGTAGGACAGCTTTTCACCATCTGCATTATAGACATTTGCTGTGACAGGTACTACTTGATAGTAAGCAGCATTTTCGTTTGTAGCTTTTTCTCCAAGCCATTTACCGTCGCTTCCAAGCTGATAACCATCTACAGTCTCATTTTTCGCCATGTAGCCACCAGATTTGAAGTAGTACCAGGCTTGACTTTTAGAATCGTATAACCATTCTTTCTCAGCCATTTTACCATCAGATTTGAGGTAAAACCATGACTCTTTATCCCAAATCCATTCATTTGCTGCCATATAGCCACCGGATTTTAGATAATAATAGTGACCATTCTCGAAAATCCATTCTTTATCAGCATGATTTCCATTTTCTTTGATGTAAAACCAAGATTGGTATTGTTTGTCAAAAAGCCAACCTTGCTGTACTTTGGCACCACTAGCACTCACATAAGTCTGTTCAATCCACTGACTTGTCAGTAGATAACCACCAGATTTAAAATAATAGTCCTTCCCTTTAATTTGGAGCCATTCTTTCTCTGCGTGTTGTCCATCTGCTTTGATGTAAAACCAAGCGTCGTATTGAGAATCATAGACCCAGTCTTCTATTACTTTGGCACCTGTTGCACCAACATAGGAAGTTCCTACCCAGGCATTTCTTTTCATCTTTCCATTTTGGTCAAGATAATAGAAGGCTCCCTTGTCTTCTACCCATTCTGATTTTGCCATATAGCCGCCAGATTTGAGGTAAAAATAGTCGTCACCTTGCTTTAGCCATTCATTTTCAGCATATTTGGCATCTTCTTTTATATAAAACCAAGATTGATAGTGAGCATCAAAAACCCACTCATTGGCTGCTTGACTCCCATCTGATTTCAGGTATTGTTTTCCTTGCCAAGTACCATCACTAGCCATTGCACTCTCTGGTCTGGCTAAGAAAAATAGTAGGGCTAAAAAAATAAATCTTACTTTCTTCATAAACTTTCTTCCTCTGTTCTTTCTATTTTATTGTATCAAAATTCTCTATAATAAACATTACAAACTGATAAAAAATCAAGAACAGATTGATTGCAGTTTACCTCAGAGACTCTTTTACTTCCTTGCGTAGATTTTCTAGACTGCTGATGCCGTATTTATCCATAACTTTTGGTAAATTTTCGATGATATCAGGGCAGGCATAAGGATTGGTAAAGTTGGCTGTTCCAACTCCAATAGCAGATGCTCCCGCCAGATACATTTCTAGGGCAGTTTCAGCCGAATCCACTCCCCCCATTCCAATGATAGGCAGGTCTGTTGTTTGGGCCACTTGGCGGATAAGTTTGAGGGCTACTGGAAAGACTGCTGGACCAGACATTCCACCTGTTCCATTGGCCAAGATTGGTTTTCTAGTTTTGAGGTCAAAACGCATTCCAACCAGAGTATTGATCATGGTTAAGCCACTTGCTCCCGCATCCTCTGCTGCTTTTGCGACAGTAACGATATCGGTCACACTCGGGGTTAGTTTGACATAAACAGGCACATCAGAGGCTTCCACAGCTGCTTTCACCACATCATAAGCCAGATCAGGATCTTGACCAATCAAGAGTCCATGATTACAGTGATCTACGTTGGGACAAGAAATATTGAGCTCAATAGCCTTCACATTATCTGCCTTGGAAATACCATGAGAAACAGCCGCATACTCTTGTTTTGAAAAACCAGCTACATTGGCGATAATAGGAAGATTTGGATACTCTCTTTCTAGCCAAGGTAACTTTTCAGCCAAAACAACTTCCAAACCAGGATTTTGCAAACCGATTGCATTGAGCATGCCAGCAGGTGTTTCTGCCACCCTTGGAGTTGGATTGCCAAAGCGTGGTTCAAGGGTTGTCGCCTTGATCATAATAGAACCTAAAAGGTCTAAATCATAGTACTTGGCATACTCTTGTCCAAAGCCAAAACAACCTGATGCTGGAATAATCGGATTTTTCAAATCCAAACCAGGTAGAGAAACTTGTAAACGATTTATAGTCATGATTTTCTCCTTATAATACAACTGTTCCAGTACGGAAAACAGGGCCATCTTCACAGACACGTTGGCTGACGGTTTCACTATCTGGCACTTTTAGGACACAGGCATAGCAAGCCCCCATTCCACAAGCCATACGAGATTCCAGAGATAGATATGCTCT
>JAWHFN010000144.1:0-4138 GCA_032565555.1 Streptococcus mitis
CCCACCTGCAGGATTCAGCATGATATCGAGATAAGAATAGCGTTTAAAACGATTATGTAAGCTAATTTTATGAACTGGTATACGATAACGCGCTCTATACATGAGCACCATCATATAGGTTAATACAATACTGCTCAAAGCAATCAATAGCATTACTCCCATAGAAATTTGAACAAGCTGAAATGTACTTAAAATATCTTGTGGAATATTTAAAACAATACTAGATAGTAAAATGACCACAGAGCCACCTACTCCAAGTTGAGCGTTTAAATCTGATAACCATACTAGGAAGAAGACACCTGCTATTAGTAACATGGTATTCAATACAGTAACCATGAGTGATGAATACAGGTGTTGTATCGGTAGATTCAATGAAAGTGCCAAAGATTGAATTAAGGCAATGACTAGGGTTAAATACATCTTCCTTCTATCTTGAACTTCTACTGCCCCAGAAGAAATATTCAATTTCTTAGAAAAAGAAAGCAACTGCCATAAAAACATCGACGACATCCATGGCGATAATCCTATAGAAAATAGAGACAGACTTCTCAGATTCCCTCCTAGAAGTGCAGTTGAAAACGCCAAATATGCAGTTGATCCACCTAGAAAGTCCCTACTGTTCAAATCAACAAAAGGAAGAGTAATCCGGCTTCCTACTACATAAATAAACAGCAAAAACAAAGTTATTAGTCCTTTTTTTACTGCTATCGATGAATAAATTTTTTTCACGAAATACTCCCTTTCTCTAACTGAAAATCTAACTTTACTCTTTTTAAGTTAAAACAAAAAGAAAAATTTTTAAAATTCAATTCTTAATTCTTCTCTCTGCTTCAAAAAATATCTTCAATCTAAAACAAATATCTTTATATTCCTCAGTATCTGTTAATTGATGGTATTCTAAAGTATGCTTATAATCCTTTAAAAGATTGACAAATCGAATACGCAAAACCGAGACATCCAAACCCGCTAAGACACAATCCGATATTTTCTTGGAAAATACTTCAACTAAATCTCTTGCCCAAGAAAGATCAAATTCCGTTCTCATGATGCTTCCTGAACGTCTTCTGTACAGATAGAGATTATCGTTTATAAAGACGATTTTAGACGCTAAAAGATAAAAGCGATGCATGGTTGCTTCATCGTCAAAGCGACGACCATTTGAAAAGTGAACTTCATCAAATAATTCTTTTTTAATCAACTTAAATGTCGGCAATATAAAGGCTGAGCTATTGAATTTCCAATCTCCTGCTTGACGGTTCATAATTTCTTGCCTAGATAATTCTTCTATACAGAAATCCTGCCCTGTTACATAAAAATAAAAATTTCCATCAGATTCATCAAAATCATAGTAATTTCCTATAACGACATCTGCATTTTTTTCTTGAACTTGTTGATAAAGAGTTTCAATCATATTTTCTTTTACAATATCATCGGAATCAACAATCGTAATATATCGGCCTCTAGCTTCACGTAGTCCTACATTTTTAGCTTGAGCCGCACCCTTATTTTCTTGATGAAATACTCTGACACGTTCATCTTGCATCATAAAAGCATCACAAATTTCCCCAGAATTATCTGTAGAGCCATCATCAACTAAAATAATTTCTATATTTTGGTAGCTTTGTCTTAGAATATGATCGACACACTCCACTAAATATTTTCCCGTATTGTATATCGGCACCACAACACTAATTAACTCGTTCATTATTTTTTAGCCTCCAAATATGTCAATAAATCTTTATCTAGCCATTCATAGAAGTAACTCGTTTATCAACATGATTTACTTGTCTGTAATATAATTTCTGATTGCATCAACTAACTCCCAAGGGGCTTCATTAGAGTAAAGTCCAGCATACTGACTATTCGAAAGTTCTTGATATCGACTACTTTCAAAACTAAGCATGGGTTTATTGTATTTCTTCACCAAATCATAAACATATACTAGTTTCTGATCTAAATTCAAATCCAAATAAATATCTGAACTCTGTAGAAGTTTTTCTACCAAAATAGGAAAAGAATTAGGATAAAGTGTCACATTTTGATACTTAGATAATCTCTTTAATTCATCCGACATAAAAGTATGAGCAGCAATATAAAAATGCACTTCTGGTAGTTGTTCAACTAGATAATCAATTTTTTCTACACACCATGAGTTAGTCAGATTCATACAAGTTAATCTTGGTTTATAAATATCTGCAGAATAAAAAATACCCTTTTCTTTCCAGCTAGATACTATATAACCCCATTCCATGAAAGAATATTTCCACCACTCTTCTCTCAGACGTCCAACAGAAAACTGCTTCCACGGTTTATCAGGAGAAATATAGTGCAAAATTTTAGGAAGAGGAGTCAATGGAATTTCAAAAATAAAAGCATGATTCTTCTCAGCTGCACCAGCATCGAAACCTATTTGAAAATTATATTTATCGTCAAGCAAGCTATATTGATCTCTGAACAACATATTTAAAATTGATTGGTCCCCCTCCTTAACATTCTCATGTTCTTTTTCTGTTAACTCAATCAATTGTTGCCGGATAGTTTCTGATTTCCATTTTTTATTGTTAATCAAGAGAACACCAGCATTGAAGCCAAGACCTGCTCCAAAGCAAGAACGTGCTGCTGCCAGATAATTTTCACCTAAATCTAATTCAAACAAATCGGTCAAATCACCAGTCACAATCAAATCACTATCTAGATAGAGAACTTTATCTTCTGTTACAAAATCTGGAATAAAATAGCGTGCAAATGTCATATGATTGATATGAGGTAGTTTATTAGACCAGTTCATTTTATACTGTGAGCCAATCAACTTGCAATCAATCAAGTCGCCACCCATCTCTTGTAAATATATTCTTATTTGATTAAACCATTCTTGGGGAATGTCCTGATTGAGCAAATAAATTTTCAAATGACTATTGTGTCTACAGAGTGACTTCATTGCCGTTTCGATTTGTCGAATATAAGCGTAATCACCTGCAAATACTACTGCACGTTTGGTATTTCCCATTTTAAATCCTTATCATTTATTCTAACTAACACTATTTATTGTCCTACATAAATTAAACCAAATAGATTTTTTTATCATCTTTATATAAAATCAATCTGTTCACTTACTCATCAAGTAAATATAATGTTTCCTTAATCCATTTCATCGTATCTGTTGATGATAGATCTTTATCTTCAAGTTCTTTTTTTCGAAATTTTAACAGGGATACAAAATTGTCTACGTATCGACCAACTTCTATATTTCGAGCAGCAAGAAGAGCTATAAAATTTTCACGCTGTTGTAAATCACACCTGACCTTGAGTAAACTAAAATGTCTCGTCGGGCCTTTACCTGTTCTATAAACATAACTATCTCTATTGATATAGACAGATTTGGGTGAGATTAGATAGATTTTAAACCAAAATTCCATATCTTCACCTAAACTAGTTAGAGAATTAAAACGAATGTCCCCCACAACTTCTCGTCTTACTAACTTTCCACTTACAAAACGATATGAATGATCGAAAGAATCCAAATCAATTAATTCATTGATTAATTCTAGATGATGAAAGACTCGTTTATCGTAACCTCGTTGAAAAGAATGAACATACCAAGTATTATCTTCCATAGAAAATCTTTTATAGGTTGAAATGGAAACTGACGCAGATTCAGATACTAGAGCAGAATATAGAACTTCTAAATAATCTTCCTCAACCCAGTCATCTGAATCAACAAATGTTAAATAATCTCCTCTGGAATATTCAATTCCTAAATTACGAGCAGAGGAAACTCCACCATTTTCTTTCCTATAGTAATGAAAACGGGAGTCACTCTCTGTATATTCCTGACAAATTGCTCCTGAATTATCTGTAGAACCATCATCAATCATAAGCACTTCAAAATGCGTATAAGTTTGTTTAACAAGACTTTCCAAGCAAGCTCCAATATAATTTTCAGTATTATAAACTGGAATAATAACACTAATCAAAGATTCCATACATTTCACCTACAATCTTAAAATTATAGAATAAATCTTTATTTATCTAGCAATATAGTTGTTGGGTAGTCTCTAGGTAAATCATGAAAATCTTTCCTCGAATTCCTGTTCATAATAGAGTCATTTTATTTAAAATATCTATTATTTTAGAGAGA
>JAWHFN010000145.1:0-4126 GCA_032565555.1 Streptococcus mitis
GCTGTCATCCAACTATAGCGTATTGAATCTAGAATAGCACATTACGGTTGCTAAAACATTTTTAGAAAAAATTGACTTTCTCAATCACTTTGTTCACATCTTATTTCAATCTACTATACTATCCACTATGCTCTCAAAGCTATAGGCTACACTCGAAAAAAAGAATCATACCTACTATGAACAAGCCCCAGAAAAGTAGCTTTATTTCTTATTCCTCCCCACTCACCTGAGTACAATCTTATTGAGAAAACCTGGGCTCATATCAAAAAGCACCTCAAAAATTGTCCTACTCTTGTTTCAATCCGCTGTGTTTCTTATAAAAAACAAAAGGACTAAGGGAGTGAATTTCCTTAATCCGATAGTCTCTCAAGCCTGACGCTGACCAAAGTCCTTAATCATCTGATCCATTTCTTGTCGACTCGGAGTTGTCAACATATACAGGTAATCTCCTTGAAGTTCCGCAAAGGCCGCTGGCATGATTTTTTTAACCTTGAACTGCTGGCTATATTTGTCAATCAAATCCTCTTCTGAATAAACATAGTGAGCATTTGCACGGCGAGAAGTAGCCAAACAATACTGAGGTTCAAATTCTGACGCTGGGAACTCTTCTCCTGCGACAATGGCTGCATAGCCACGATAGAGGTCCAAGGAATGGGCAAAGTTATAAACATCAATGGTAAACCCACCTGCAGGACGGTTATTGTACTCAATGGCAATATAATCATCCCCCTCACGGAAGAACTCAATATGGAAGAACCGTTCTTTCATACCAAATTCCTTGACAATTGCCTCACCATATTTACGTAATTTAGGATCCATATCCTTGAGAACGTAATAAGAATTGTCCATCTTGTAAATCATGAGATCAAGCGGTGTATAGGCGTAGTCAAAGGTTGTTGAAAAGACAATCTTTCCTTCCTTGTCCACTAGACCATCAAAGGTGCAAATTTCGCTAGAGGTGACAAATTTCTCAAAGAAATAAACAGTTGAATGATCCCACTCAGCCTTGAAGTGATTGATATCGTCCTCTGTCTCAAGCTTAAAGGTCGCGGCTGCTCCCACTCCATTATCAGGTTTGGCAATCATTGGAAGAACGATTTCGTTCACTGCTTGATCCACATCTGCTTCCGTCTTGATAACAGCTCCAGGGACCACAGGGACACCTGCTTTTTTGAAAAGCTTCTTCATTTCAGACTTAAATTTCGTCTTTTTGAGATCCTCTGGTTTGGCACCAAAGACATTGAATTGTTCTCTGAGTGTTGCATCCAGCTCAAGCCAGTATTCATTGTGGGATTCAATACGGTCAATCGGGCCATGTTTATAAAAGAGAAAAGCAACTGCACGTTTGACTTCGTCTATGTTCTCAAGGTTGTCAACACGGAAATATTCGGTTAGGCTATTGCGTAAAGGTTCATCTAATTGCTCGTATGGTTCTTGGCCAATCCCCAAGACTGTGATGCCTTTATTAGCTAGTTCAATGGTAAACTGTTGAAAGTTTTGTGGATAGTAGGGAGAAATAACAAGGTAATTCATAGGTAACTCCTTTTATAAATAGAGATTGCCGAGGAAATAAGGCATTTGTTTGCACCACCATTCCCAGTCGTGGGCGACATCGTGTCCCCATTCAGCAAACCAGGCTGGAATTTGTTTCTGGTCAAAGGCTTCTTTAAGCTTGTAGAAGGATGGCAAGCCATCTTGTTCCCAGGCACCGAGACCCGTACAAAGCACAATCTCTGCCTGACGATAACGGTCAATAAACCAGCCGTCGTTCTGGTTCCAGATATAATCTACTGGCGAGTTTTGGTAAATGGCATCGTCATTGTAGTAATCGCCGACAAAGAAACGTGCATCGTAAACACCACTAAGAGCAATCACCTTGGTAAAGACATCTGGATGTTGGAGAAAAAAGTTGACTGCATGGTAGGCGCCCATGGAGCAACCTGTCGTCATCATACCATCAAACCAACCTGTCTTATGCTTGATAAAAGGAATGGCCTCTTCAATCACATAACGTTCGTAGGCACGATGCATCTCCGCCTGGTCATGACCATGTTTCCAAGTGGCCAACCAACTCTCACTGTCTACACTGGATAGGGTAAAGAACTGAACACGGCCTTCCTCAATAAAGGAAGCACAAGCATCAATCATGCCAAAATCATAGTATTCATTGTGACTACCACCTGATGAAGCAAAGACCACAACTGGAATCCCAGCATGACCATAACGGTTAAGGTACATTTCACGGTTAAGATTGCCACTCCAGTGGCTAAGATGTTCAATATGCATATTTTCTCCTTTCTTACTTTACCAGTTTTCTGCAAAAAATCTCAGACAGTCTGGTAAATTCTCCGACCAAGGGATTTCACTATGGATGGCACCAGACTGAACTTTCAAGAAAAGATTATCTAAGTGTACCCCACCTGCTATCAAATCATGGTAATAGCGAAGAGACGAATCGATATAGGCTTGTTTGATATTACCAGCCATCAGGGTCTTGTCCGTATCATCTGCTTCTTCTGTTCCAACATAGATAAAGATACGCTGGTCAGGCGATAGTTGCTGACACTCGATATAGCGGTTAAAGGCTTCTTGGTGGAGCCAGTTGGCAGATGAAAAGACGCCCAAGCAACCAATTTGGTCTTGGTATTCCAAACCGATAAACTGGGTAATATTGCCTCCTAGTGAGGAACCAATCATAGCTGTATGCTGGCGGTCTGCTTTTGTACGATAAGTCTCATCGATAAAAGGTTTGACCACCTCCATGACAAACTCAGAATATTCCACACCCTTACCGCCAAACTGCTGTCCCGGAATAGGAGATTCTTGGAATTTCCAAGCCGCATACTCATTCATCCGCCCCATACCATCATTATCAATAGCAACGACAATCATGCGACTGATATCAGGATTTCGCTTGATGGCTGGGATAATCTTCCACGAGTGACCAATGAAAGATTCTTTACTATAAAAGACATTTTGCCCATCATGAAAGTAAACAACAGGATAAAAACGATCCGTGTCTTTCTCATAATCTTTAGGAAGAAGAACACGTACACGGCGCTCCTTACCAGTGTAAGGAACCTTGAGCTTGTGTTCTTTCATTTTTAAATAAAAGTAGGATTGATTCATTGTCAGAAAACTCTCTATATTCAAAATTTTATCTTATTATATCACAGTTTAACAAAAAAAGTCAGTTTTTCTTCCATTTTTGGATTAAAAACTAACTTTTTCATTTAATTTTCTAAATTCTTTTGGATTTTCTGATTAGAGCAGATCGTCAATCAAGTCATCTACTTCATCTTTTTCAGCCTGCGGTGTGATTTCAGTAATCATAATCCCTGCTACTGCGCGCTCAACCAAACCTTCAACATCCATGCGTGCTTCATACTGCTCTGCATTCTTAATCTTAGGATTGGTCTTAGGACGGTCAGGTGCAAAAATCGTACAGCAGTCTTCAAAAGGTTGGATAGAGATTTCAAAGGTATCGATTTCCTGGGCGATGTCAATGATTTCCAATTTGTCCATGGTAACCACAGGGCGGATGATGGGAGTGTTGGTCACAGCGTTAATCGCCTGCATACTTTCAAGAGTTTGGCTGGCTACTTGACCAAGGCTTTCCCCATTGATGATAACTAAACCATTTCGTACCTCACGAATACGATCGGTAATCCGCATCATAAAACGACGGGTCAAGGTCATGAGATAGGCTTCTGGCGCCTTGGCCTTAATTTCCTCTTGAATCTCTGTGAAAGGAACTTCGATAAACTGGATATTTCCTCCAAACTTGGTTAATTTACGGGTCAAATCTTGGGCTTTTTTAAGAGCACCAGGACTGGTGTAAGGTGGACTAGCAAAGTGAACGGCCTCGATATCTACACCACGTTTCAGTGCAAGATAACCTGCTACAGGTGAGTCAATCCCTCCTGACAACATAAGCATCCCTTTACCTGAAGTTCCAACTGGCAAACCACCAGCCCCACGAATAGTTTCATAAGAAAGGTAGGCTGCCTCTTCTCGAATCTCCACTTGGAGATTGATATCAGGACTCTTCATTTGAGCTTGCACATTTGGAATAGCTTCGAAAACAGCTCCTCCAAGTGTTTGATTGAGTTCACGACTATCAAGT
>JAWHFN010000146.1:0-4109 GCA_032565555.1 Streptococcus mitis
CATTGAAAAAAGCATTCGACCTGATAAAGAATGAGCAACAAGATCAGGCAGTAGCTGATAACAATGAAGGCGTTGAGAATGATAATACGTATAACTGATAATCAGCATAGAATTGCTAAAGAAGACTTTGTCGCAGAATATCCTAAGCTAAGTCAAGCACTTCTTGATAGAACACTGGATAACCTTTGTAAAGAGGAAAATATCTTTATTTTTCCAAATGATTTGAAGAATTCTCCTGACTTAGAGAAGGACCAAAAAATCTTTGAAACAGTTAATCAGAAAATCAAGACAGGAAATGTAATTGGTTTTCTGGGATATGGACAGGAACGATTAACGATTTCCTCACGTTTTTCTGATGAGAGTAATGACCATTTTTTGCATTATCTCTTACAAAAGGTTCTCAATATCAATCTGACTAGTTTGGATGTCGGTCTATCTCCTGAAGATAAGCTCTATCAACTCTTGATATATCTCTTCCCTAAGTATTTACAAGCTGCAATTCGAAAAGGTTTTTATAAGGAATACCAGAGATTTTCTCATAATGACAGTCATGTTAAGGGAGTGATTGATGTAAGAAACCATCTTAAGAAAAACCTTCCTTTCACGGGAAATATTGCCTACACAACGAGAGAGTTCACCTATGATAATCCTCTCATGCAGCTAATCCGTCACACTATTGAATACATTAAGAATAAGAAAAGCATTGGGCAAGGGGTTCTTGATAATCTCTTGACTAGTCGTGAAAATGTAGCAGAAATCGTGCGTGTAACGCCCTCTTATAAACTAGCTGATCGTGCTAAGATTATTCGGGTAAATCAATCTAAACCGATACGTCATGCATATTTTCACGAGTACAGAAAGTTACAAGAACTTTGTCTGATGATCCTAAACCAAGAAAAGCACGGTTTAGGATATCAAGATCAAAAAATTCATGGTATTCTTTTTGATGTTGCCTGGCTTTGGGAAGAGTATGTCCATACCTTGTTGCCAAAAGATTTCATCCATCCACGAAATAAAGAAAAGCTAGGTGGTATTTCAGTATTTTTTGTTGGAAAACGAAAAGTATATCCAGATTTTTATCAAGAAGAGCTTAAAATAGTATTAGATGCTAAGTATAAAAAACTGGAATTGACTGAAAAAGGAATCAACCGTGAGGACTTATTCCAGCTGATTTCCTATTCTTATATTTTAAAAGCTGAGAAGGCTGGTCTTGTTTTTCCGAGCAAGGACAAGGTTGTTGATAATGAGATAGGAAAGCTAGCAGGTTATGGAGCTTTGTTGAAGAAATGGTCTATCCAAATTCCTCAGGAGTCTTCATCTTATAGTGAATTTTGTGAAATGATGGAAAACTCAGAAGAAATTTTTAAAAGGAATATTGCTAACGAAGTGGGGAGAAAATAATCTCTCCTCTTTCTTTTATTATTTACACAATAAAATCCGAACAATATATTTTAAATTATAAAATTATTTGACAAAAACTGTACTTTAGTTTATAATAAATTAAGGAAACGTCGGAAAAGGCGTAGTGATGCGAGAGCATAGGTAGGTCATTACAAAAGAAACGAGACATCGATATGTTAAATGAATTTCCAATTTTTGATTACGAAGATATTCAATTGATTCCAAATAAATGTGTGATTAAAAGCCGTGCAGAAGCGGATACAAGTGTCACTCTAGGAAATCACACCTTCAAACTACCTGTTGTGCCAGCTAATATGCAGACGATTTTGGATGAAAGTGTAGCAGAGCAACTGGCTAAAGGTGGTTACTTCTACATTATGCACCGTTTTGATGAAGCAGGACGCATTCCTTTTATCAAACGCATGCACGATCAAGGTCTCATTGCTTCTATTTCTGTCGGTGTTAAGGACTATGAGTATGATTTTGTTAGCCAGCTCAAGGCTGATGCTCCAGAATACATCACGATTGATATTGCTCATGGTCATGCAGATAGCGTGATTTCTATGATTCAACACATCAAGAAAGAATTGCCAGATACTTTTGTCATTGCTGGAAATGTTGGAACACCAGAAGCTGTGCGTGAATTAGAAAATGCGGGTGCGGATGCTACTAAGGTCGGAATCGGCCCTGGTAAGGTTTGTATCACCAAGGTCAAGACTGGTTTTGGTACAGGTGGTTGGCAGTTGGCTGCACTACGCTGGTGTGCCAAGGCTGCGCGTAAACCAATTATCGCTGATGGTGGGATCCGTACTCACGGTGATATTGCCAAGTCTATCCGTTTTGGTGCCAGTATGGTTATGGTTGGTTCCCTCTTTGCAGGACACATCGAAAGTCCAGGGAAAACGATTGAAGTTGATGGTGAACAGTTCAAAGAGTACTACGGTTCAGCTTCACAATACCAAAAAGGAGCTTATAAAAACGTGGAAGGAAAACGTATCTTGCTTCCTGCCAAAGGTCATTTGCAAGATACTTTGACTGAGATGGAACAAGACCTTCAAAGTGCCATTTCTTATGCAGGTGGACGTCAGGTTGCTGACCTTAAACACGTTGATTATGTGATTGTGAAAAACTCTATCTGGAATGGGGATGCTTCCCACTAAGATGGGCTGTCTAGCCAGAAAAAAACTTGTTATTAGAGCAAATTTCTGTTATAATAAAACAAGTTTCCACCCTTAGTGTAATGGATATCACGTAAGATTCCGGTTCTTGAGATGGGGGTTCGATTCCCTCAGGGTGGATGTAAATATCCTAAAAAAGCCTTTAAATAGGGCTTTTTATTTATCCTGCCTCAAATTTGCCACTAAAACTGAAAATCTCATTTCAATGAATACTCAAATCTCCTCCAGTCCCGTTTTAAAGTGACTCAGGGGGCTTTTTTTGATATAATAAAAAGGACTGTTATCAGTTAGAAAGAGGTTGGTATGAAAGAATTACAAACTGTACTAAAGAACCATTTTGCAATCGAATTTGCAGACAAAAAGTTACTGGAAACTGCCTTTACTCATACGAGTTATGCCAATGAGCACCGCCTCTTAAAAATTTCACACAATGAACGCTTGGAATTTTTAGGAGACGCTGTTCTACAGTTATTGATTTCAGAATATCTGTATAAAAAATATCCTAAAAAGCCTGAAGGGGACTTGTCTAAACTCCGTGCCATGATTGTCCGTGAGGAGAGTTTGGCTGGTTTTGCGCGTGACTGCCAGTTTGATCAGTTTATCAAGCTGGGTAAGGGAGAAGAAAAGTCTGGTGGGCGCAATCGTGATACCATTCTTGGTGATGCCTTCGAAGCCTTTCTTGGTGCCCTCCTTTTGGACAAGGATGTGGCCAAGGTCAAGGAATTTATCTACCAAGTCATGATTCCTAAGGTTGAAGCAGGCGAGTTTGAGATGATTACAGACTACAAAACCCATCTTCAAGAGTTACTTCAAGTCAATGGGGATGTGGCTATTCGTTATCAGGTAATTTCTGAAACGGGTCCTGCCCACGATAAGGTTTTTGATGTAGAAGTTCTTGTTGAAGGCAAGAGCATTGGTCAAGGTCAAGGTCGTTCTAAGAAATTAGCAGAGCAAGAAGCTGCCAAAAATGCCGTTGAGAAAGGGCTGGATTCATGTATTTAAAGGAAATCGAAATTCAGGGATTCAAGTCTTTTGCTGACAAGACCAAGGTCGTCTTTGACAAAGGTGTGACGGCAGTTGTTGGACCCAATGGATCTGGAAAGTCGAATATTACAGAAAGTCTGCGTTGGGCCTTGGGGGAGTCCAGTGTTAAGAGCCTCCGTGGCGGCAAGATGCCGGATGTTATCTTTGCTGGGACCGAAAGCCGCAAACCGCTCAATTATGCTTCTGTAGTTGTGACTCTGGATAATCATGACGGATTTATCAAGGATGCTGGTCAAGAAATCAGGGTCGAACGTCATATCTATCGTAGTGGAGATAGTGAATATAAGATTGACGGTAAAAAAGTCCGTCTGCGTGATATTCATGATCTTTTCTTGGATACAGGTTTGGGACGAGATTCCTTCTCTATCATTTCCCAAGGGAAGGTTGAGGAGATTTTCAACTCCAAGCCTGAGGAACGTCGTGCTATTTTCGAAGAAGCTGCAGGAGTTTTGAAATACAAGACTCGTAGAAAAGAAACTGAGAGTA
>JAWHFN010000147.1:0-4109 GCA_032565555.1 Streptococcus mitis
TATTGCGATCGATAGACTTGGCAAAGGGATTTGGGCGTTGGAAGACCATTCCAATGTGCTTACGCATCTCATAGACATTGATTTCTGGACGGTTGACGTCAATCCCTTGGTAGAGGATTTGACCTGTTACCTTGGCAATATCAATCGTATCATTCATACGATTGAGACTGCGGAGATAGGTTGATTTTCCTGAACCAGAAGGGCCAATTAAGGCAGTAATTTTATTTTTTTCAAATTGCATATCGATGCCCTTGATAGATTCATTTTTACCGTAGTAAACATGTAAATCCTTAGTAGAGAGGGCCACTTTCTCTTCAGGAAAGGTGATGATATGCTTTTCATCCCAATTATATTTTGACATGGCTTCTCCTTTAGGCAGCGGTTAATTTCTTATGTAGGTAGCTTCCGAGTTTGCGAGCTCCAAAGTTAAAGATGAGGATAAAGATGAGGAGCACGGCGGCAGAACCTGCTGATACGATGGTTCCATCTGGAATGGTTCCTTCACTATTGACCTTCCAGATATGGACAGCTAAGGTTTCTGCTTGACGGAAGATTGAGATTGGGCTAGTCACACTGAGAATGTTCCAGTTTGACCAGTCAAGTGCTGGAGCAGATTGTCCTGCTGTATAAATCAAAGCAGCAGCCTCACCAAAGATACGACCAGAGGCCAAGACAACCCCCGTCACAATACCTGGAAGAGCTTCTGGAATGACCACATGGACAACAGTCTCCCAACGAGAAATCCCAAGGGCCAGACCAGCTTCACGCTGCGTATGGTGAACGTGTTTCAAGCTATCTTCAACATTACGTGTCATCTGAGGCAGGTTAAAGACTGTCAAGGCCAAGGCACCTGAAATGATTGAAAATCCATACTCAAACTGAACTACAAAGATCAAGTAACCAAAGAGACCCACAACCACTGATGGCAGTGAAGACAAGATTTCAATACAGGTTCTGATAAAATTGGTCACAGGACCTTTTTTGGCATATTCAGCTAGAAAAATCCCAGCTCCCATAGATAAAGGAACAGAGATAATCAAGGTGATGACCAAAAGGAAGAAGGAATTATAGAGCTGAATTCCAATCCCTCCGCCCGCTTGGTAAGAAGATGATTTACCAGTCAAGAAAGACCAAGAGATATGGGGCAAACCACGAACCAAGATATAGAGAATCAAGGATGCCAAGATGGCAACGATAATCCCTGCAATCGAGTAGAGGACAGCTGTTGCAATTTTATCTAATTTCTTAGCGTGCATAGTTTTTCTTTCCTCTTTCTTTCGTAATCAATTTAATCACACTGTTGAAGGCCAAACTCATCAAGAGCAAGACTAAGGCCAGTGACCAAAGAACGTTATTGTCAACTGTTCCCATAACGGTATTTCCGATACCCATGGTCAAAACAGAGGTCAAGGTCGCAGCAGGTGTTGTCAATGAAGTTGGGACAACAGCTGAGTTTCCGACCACCATCTGAATGGCCAAGGCCTCACCAAAGGCACGCGCCATCCCAAAGACCACCGCTGTGAAAATCCCTGAACGCGCCGCCTTCAAGGTCACGCGCCAAATGGTTTGCCAACGAGTGGCCCCCATAGCCAAACTAGCTTCACGGTAGTGACGAGGCACCGCACGCAAGCTATCGGTTGTCATAAAGGTTACCGTCGGTAAAATCATGACAAAGAGAACGAAAATACCTGACAAAATCCCAAAACCAGTTCCACCAAAGACACTGCGGACAAAGGGAACTACGACCTGCAAACCGATAAATCCATACACGACGGAAGGAATCCCAACCAGCAATTCAATAGCTGGTTGCAAGATTCTAGCACCTTTTGGTGAGACTTCGGTCATAAAGACTGCCGCACCAATGGCAAAAGGAGTTGCGATAAGGGCTGATAGGATTGTGACAATAAAGGAACCCAAAATCATAGGAAGGGCACCAAATTGTTTACCTGAAGGATTCCAAGTTTGGCCAAAAAGGAAATCAAAGATATTGACCCCATTGACAAAGAAGGTCGACAGACCTTTTTGGGCTACGAAAATCAAAATCATGGCTACAATGATGACAATCAAAGACAGACAGGCAAAAGTCAAGCCTCTTCCTAATTTCTCTAGACGAGAGTTCTTTGAGGGAGAAAGTAATTTTTTAGCTAATTCTTCTTGATTCATTAGTGACTCCCTTCTAGTGCTGTCACCGTTCCTACAGCATCTTTTTCAACCTTCATTTCCTTGACAGAAATATAGCCCATTCCCTTAACGATTCCGCTTTGCGCTTCATCTGAGAGGACAAAGTTGAGAAATTCTGCCACCAATTCATTGGGCTGACCTAGGGTATACATGTGTTCATAAGACCACAGAGGCCAGTTATTGGTTGTAACATTTTCTGCAATCGGCTCATAGCCGTTCAATTTCATGCGTTTAACTGAGTCATCCACATAGGCAAAGGCTAGGTAAGAAATGGCTCCTGGTGTCTGAGAAACAATGTTTTTGACCATCCCATTTGAATCCTGTTCTTGACTCTGCACGGCAGATTGGCCATCCATGACAACACTATCAAAGGTTGCACGCGAACCAGAACTTGCCGCACGGTTGATAATAGAAATGGCTAGGTCTTTCCCCCCAACCTCTTTCCAGTTGGTCACTTGACCTGTGAAGATGCTACGGAGTTGTTCAGTTGTCAGATTTTCAACGTCAACTTCCTTGTTCACAATCACCGCCAAGCCTGCAACAGCAACCTTGTGGTCCACTAGAGCAGAAGCGTTGATACCGTCTTTTTCCTCGGCAAATACGTCTGAATTTCCTACATCAACGGCTCCAGACTGAACCTGAGACAAACCTGTACCAGATCCTCCACCTTGGACGTTGACTGTTTTTCCAACGTGCAGAGAGCCGAATTCATCTGCTGCTGCTTCGACCAAGGGCTGAAGAGCCGTTGAGCCAACAGCTGTCATGGATTCTCCACGATCAATCCAGCTAGCACATCCCGCCAAAGAACCTGCTAGCAAAAGAGCCGCAAGGGATAGGGCGAGTTTTTTCCTTTTTTTCACTGTTTTTCTCCTTGAAAATAATGGTGAATGCTGTGAATTTTTTCAACTATTTATTTATGTTTTTCTTTTGATAATTGGGAGCCAACTGAAGTTCTTATACTCAATGAAAATCAAAGAGCAAACTAGGAAACTAGCCGCAGGCTGTACTTGAGTACGGCAAGGCGACGTTGACGCGGTTTGAATTTGATTTTCGAAGAGTATTAGCTTGGTTTAACTAGAAATTTGCTTAGTTGCCTTGCCCACCAATTTTGACTTAAAGTAAAAGACAATTTGAAAAAAATCCATACTTCCACTATAACATAGACAAGCTACTTTGACTAGCATTTTCACTTAAATCTGAGGCCTTTTGGAAAATAATTTTTCAAAATATTTCCAGTCACCTTAGCAAAACCCAAGCCATTTCCTTGAACTAAAACTTGGTACCAACCATTTGGCAGACTTTCCGCCAGCTGAACAGTTTCTCCAGCCACATACTTTACAAACCCTTCTTGGTCAATTTCAAGCGACTGCTTGACCTGACTCGGTTTCAAGGCTAGACCAAGAGCAAAACTGGGCTCAAAGCGTTTTTTCTTAAAGGTCCCTAGATGCAGGCCATTCCGAGCAATCTTGAGTTTCCCTAAATCTGGCAAGAGTTCGGGCAAGAGATAGAGTTGGTCACCAAAAGTCTGCAAGATTCCCCTTAGATTGACCTTCAAATGTTTTTGGGCAAATTCCTGCCACAAGGCAACTTGTTCTCGACTGAGATTGCTCTTACTTGCTTTAAATTTTGGTGCTATATTTTCACCTTTAAATTGTAAATGCGCTACAAACTGACCCTCTCCCTTAAAATGATGAGGGTACATACGAGCCGTTTCTGGCAGATCAATTCCAGCTACCATTCCATTAATACGCTCTACTGGCAACAAATCAAAATCATACTCTTCCAGCAACCAATTGACAATCTCTTCGTTTTCCTCAGGTGCCCAGGTACAGGTTGAATAAACCAAGCGACCACCTTCAGCTAGCATGGTCACTGCATCATCCAGAATTTCTTTTTGCAAGTTAGCGCATTGACTTGGATAATCTAAG
>JAWHFN010000148.1:0-4094 GCA_032565555.1 Streptococcus mitis
CCAGCAAGACCCTTACCTCGTAAAACTCTGTCAGTAGAGGTTACCATATTATTAATCGTTGGAGTAACCGTAGGTGCTGGTGGTGTAATATTAACAGGAACAGCAATGATTTTAGATGGCTGTCTCCTAGTTGCTTCTGGTGCATCATTGCCACTTTGAGCTGGAGGTAGTGTTACCTTCACTTTAAAGTTTTGAACACCAGCTGTGTTCGCTGTTGGGGTAATCTTATTCCCTCTATCATCTACCCATTCATAAGTTGTTCCACTAGGCAAATCAGGAGAACCAGTTACTTTGGCAACAGCTGAAATAGCTTGTGCTTCTGATAACGTTCCTCCTTGAGCTACAGTAACCTTTGTATCATTAGGTTTAATATCAAACACCTTATGAGTAAATGTAGCTGCATGCTCTAATTTTTCATTTGGCTGTGGACTGTCAGTAAATCGACCATAGTTGTATTTACCACCAAACTTGTAAGTTGTTTCCCCTACTGGGTCTGCGTTTATCTTATCTCTCAACCCTGAAGCATCTATCTCTGCTTCATTACCTCGCTTGGCAAACCATTTCATTCCTCGTGGAATACCTGTATTGAGGTAATATTTTGATTCATCATCAGATCGGTTTACACCTTTAAAATCGTATACTGTATGAGCTATTGGGAAGGTCGGTAATACACGATAAGTTATATTCGTCGAAGCTATTGTTTTCCCTTGGAGTACAACTGACGCCACTGCTGTCTTACTATCTGCTTTAGCACTTGTATCTAAAGTAACTTCCACTCTAGCGTTATTTGGAATTGCTACTTTATCGTTTCCATCACGTAATTCTAATAAGCTACGTTTAAGTTCGTCTGATACGGATTCCTCTTGTACCAAGTTTATCTTTGATTTTGCTACAGCTGCATAATTTACTGTAATTGTATGATTTTTTGTCGCTATAGCTCCTGCAGCATCTGTTGTGCTATAGGTAAGATTATAAGTACCTTGTTTAAGAGGTTTTGTTAAATCAACATTTTTACCATCTTTAGTAGCCTTTACATCTAAATTCTCTGCTGCCGTATTACCTACAGTTTTACCTGGAGTATCTTCAGCATCATTTACCGTTACAAGTGTTTTTAACTTGTCTTTCGTCAAAGTACCATCTGATGTATAAGTAGCATTTGAATCCTTAATTGCAATTGTTGGATTTGTATTCGTTGCTTTAGCTGCTGTAACCCATCCATCATTTTCATGACCTGGATCCGCAGCGATATTTGCATAGTGAACATGGTGAGAACGAACTCTTACCACATGATCCTTGGTGATTTTGAATGGAATATTATTTTTTCTATGCGAATCATTAACATGAAGAGTAATTTTCTTCTCAGAAGGAGTATCACCATCAGTTACCTTCACATCAATAGCATTAGCCGCTGCGCTGTTTTCAATTCTCCAGCTACCATTTTCCTGTATAACACCATACTCATAAACAGTGGCAGTATTAGCAGCATTTCTAACTTGAATATAGAATCGTCCTGTATCATGAGCTACTTTAACAGAAATATCACGCCCTGCTTGAAGTGGAGTATCAATAGAAATAGCTCTAGCTAGTTGAACATTTACTGACGTAGCCGATGATTCTTCACCATTTTTTGTTTGCTTAGCAGAAATTGTATTAGGAGATTTAATAGAGGCGTCCTGTCTTGTATTTTGGGTTAGTTTCTCATTTTGCTTTAAGGTATAACTCCATCTTCCACTATTATCAACATGTATTGTACGAGGTGTACCATCTTGCATCGTTAATGTAATCTTTGCACCAGCTACACCAGTACCTGAAATAACACGGTCAGTCGACACTAATGTTCCATTATATTTTGTTAATGTATTAATAGATGGAGCAGCTAGTAAGCTCGTTCCAGTAGCAGCATATACATATGCCTGAAGTGCAGTTGTAGCAAATCCCGATTTAGCAGTTACAGCCATAGTTCCTGCTCTTTGAGCTTGTGTATCCGTAACATCATCTCTCAAGCGCATCTTAACGTGATATTTGTAGGCAAAATTTTGGTGACTGCCTACAGTTAACAGATGAGAATAAGATAACGTAGGATAAGGTCCGTCTGGATTATTATTTGATTTAATGATACCATTCAGATCTCTATTATGTTGTAATTGTTTCAACATCTGCTGTCTCTGATCATCTCTGTTTGGCCCACCACCAAACTGAAAAAGACCACCTGCGTTACCCCATAATCTTGTTGAACTGCTATCCTCACCTTTCCCTGCGCTTAGAGGAACCGTATATCTCTCCCCTACTTGAGTAAAATTATCAGGATTATCAGAAAGTCTTCCTGTTGCTCCTGATTTTTTTTGATAGCGTTCATAGTAAGCCTCAGAAACAAGTCCTATCGGATAATTGCCACCAACATTATACAAAAGATCACGAGGTGGGTAGAACCAAAATGCATTTTTGGTATTTCCATCTAACGCATGACCATCATTTTGAAAATAAACATCATAAGTGATAAATTTATGGCCTTGTTCTACGCTATACTTAGCTGTCATGAACGTTTTACCAATTGTTCGGGCACGGTCACCAATAGTTGTTCCACGATTACTAAATTTTTCCTCTGAAATATACTCTTTAACATTGTACAACGAGCCTTCTACGCGGACATCATTTGCTCTAAAGCTAACCCCTTTCCCCATTCTCTGACCATTACGTGAGTCATGAGATCCAGTATTAGCAATCGTATTTTTTCCTTCTTTTAAAACCTTTTTAGGCGCATCAACCTTAGGCATTGAAGATAATACAAAAATTTTCTCATTAAGTTTTTTAGCGATGGCATCAATTTCAGCTTGTGTCAGTTCAAGACTATTGTTATTAAGCACACTATTAGCTGTTTCTAAATCTGCTTGGATTGCAGCAAGGGTTGAAGCTGGAGCTTTTTCTTTGTTGACTTTATCCAAGAGTTCTTGAACGTTTGTGATACTATCTTGTAACTGAGACTTATCTAATGTTTGTTTCTCCGTCACTTCATCACCACTAGCATCTTTAGTTACAGTTATAGTGCTAGTAGATGTGCCGTTAGTTAGAGGATTAGCCTCTACGGCTTCTTTATTTTCAGATGGTTTCTCTCTTTCCTCAGTTTCCTTGGCTACCTCAACTTTTTCAGTTTCCTTGGTTTCCTCATTTTTTGCTATTGGAGCAGGCTCTAGCAGAGGCGATTCCTCCTCTTTTGGATTCGGTGCGCCTATGGCAGGCTGGTTTTTAGCATCTACAACATCCGCACTAACGACATGCGCACCTAAAAACATCAGTGCTGCAACAGCTACTGAAGCGGCACCGAAACTGTACTTACGAATAGAAAAGCGCAAAACTTTTTCACGTTGCTGGCGCTTGATTCTATTGAGTGAATTTGATTTATTTTCCATTGTTCCTCCTTATTGTTAAAACACAAAATCAAATTAAAAGCAATATTCCCTCTGGGAATAAAACAATAAAAACCACTATGATGGACATTTTACATCACAGCTATTACAGCTATTACAGCTATTACAGCTATTACAGCTATATTGTAACACTTTCAATATATTTAATCAATCAAAAACAGTATAAATGCAATCAATCCAAAGAAAGAGCAATCAGCAAATATATAATAATTAAAAACAACTCTGCATAACGATAAATATCTCATCCCTAATTTTAAAATCTTCTTCAGATATATCCTATAAATATAACTTTATGTTATTACAAAATTAAAAAAATAAATTTCTGCCTTAAAAACAAATATATAATAGTTTTAATTAAAAATCCCATCATTGATTCCCCATGACTATGATTTCAAAATATATACTTATACAACAATATTTCTTGAATAGTCTATCAACAAAAGGGGAACTTTGATTTCAAACGAGTATAGTGGATGGAAGCTAGAATAGTATGCCGTGGTTTCTAAAACATTTCTAGAAATTAATTTAACTTTCCTAGTCGATTTGTTCACATCTTATTTCAATCAACTATATCGTAACCGCCCGATAACGAAGTATATTGAAAAATCTCCAGACTAGAGAACTCATTGATAGTTCCTAATCTGGAGATTTCTTATTTGCACTTTTCTT
>JAWHFN010000149.1:0-3993 GCA_032565555.1 Streptococcus mitis
TTTATTGTGGATAGAGGACGTCCCAAGAATCCTATGCGCCGTCACTATGCCACTCACTTTCCTTATCCGCTTGATGTGGAACGCATGCAGATTGCAATCAAAAAGCTAGAGGGAACCCATGATTTTACCGGTTTTACAGCCTCTGGAACCAGTGTGAAGGATAAGGTTCGCACCATTACCGAAGCTAGTCTTAGGGTTGATGAGACAGGTCAGTTTTTGACCTTTACCTTTTCAGGAAATGGTTTCTTGTATAAACAGATTCGCAATATGGTGGGGACACTGCTCAAAATCGGCAATAACCGCATGCCAGTAGAGCAGATTGACCTCATCTTGGAGAAAAAGGACAGGCAGCTTGCAGGTCCCACCGCAGCATCAAATGGTTTATATTTAAAGGAGATTCGTTATGAAGAATAATCGTATTTTAGCACTTTCAGGAAATGATATTTTTAGTGGTGGTGGATTGTCCGCTGATTTGGCTACCTATACATTGAACGGCTTGCATGGCTTTGTAGCAGTGACTTGCTTGACAGCTTTAACAGAAAAGGGCTTTGAAGTCTTTCCAACTGACGATACCATTTTTCAACATGAATTAGATAGCTTGCGTGATGTGGAGTTTGGGGGAATTAAGATTGGTCTTCTTCCTACTGTCAGTGTGGCTGAGAAGGCTTTGGACTTTATCAAACAACGCCCAGGAGTGCCTGTGGTTCTGGATCCTGTCTTGGTCTGCAAGGAAACACACGACGTAGCAGTTAGTGAACTCTGCCAAGAGTTGATTCGCTTTTTCCCTTATGTCAGTGTGATTACGCCTAATCTTCCTGAAGCAGAATTACTAGCAGATCAAGAGATTAAAACCCTTGAAGATATGAAAACTGCAGCACAGAAATTGCATGACTTAGGAGCGCCAGCAGTCATTATCAAGGGAGGCAATCGCCTTAGTCAGGACAAGGCTGTAGATGTCTTTTATGACGGACAAAAATTTACAGTCCTAGAAAATCCTGTCATTCAAGGGCAAAATGCTGGTGCAGGTTGTACCTTTGCCTCTAGCATTGCCAGTCACCTAGTCAAAGGTGATGAACTTTTACCAGCAGTAGAAAGCTCTAAGGCTTTCGTTTACCGTGCCATTGCACAAGCAGATCAGTATGGAGTAAGACAATATGAAGCAAACCAAAACAACTAAAATTGCCCTTGTATCCCTATTAACCGCCCTTTCTGTGGTTCTAGGCTATTTCTTAAAAATTCCAACACCGACAGGCATTCTAACTCTTTTAGATGCGGGTGTCTTCTTTGCGGCTTTTTACTTTGGTAGTCGTGAAGGGGCTGTAGTAGGAGGACTAGCAGGTTTCTTGATTGACCTCTTATCAGGCTATCCTCAGTGGATGTTCTTTAGCTTGGTCAACCATGGCTTGCAGGGATTTTTCGCAGGATTTAAAGGGAAAACTCAGTGGTTAGGCCTCGTTTTGGCAACTATTGCCATGGTAGGGGGGTACGCCTTAGGTTCTACATTGATGAATGGCTGGGCTGCAGCCCTACCAGAAATTTTACCAAATTTCATGCAAAATATGGTAGGGATGATTGTAGGATTTATTCTTAGTCAAAGTATCAAGAAGATTAAGTAAAGAGACTGAGTCAAAAGTCTTTCAAATAAGAAAAACGCATAGTATCAGGTGTTGAAACTTGATACTATGCGTTTTATTGTGGGAAGATTTTATACTCTTCAAACCGCGTCAACGTCGCCTTGCCGTAGATATGGTTACTGACTTCGTCAGTTCTATCCACAACCTCAAAACAGTGTTTTGAGCTGACTTCATCAGTCTTATCTACAACCTCAAAACAGTGTTTTGAGCAACCTGCGGCTAGTTTCCTAGTTTGCTCTTTGATTTTCATTGAGTATTAGATGAATATTAATCAAAATAAAGCAAGTCTTTGCTGGTGCTTGTAAAGAGGTCAAAGCCGTTCTTGGTAACAACACCGCAGTCTTCAATACGAACACCGACTTTACCAGGGATATAAATACCTGGTTCAACAGAGAAGCACATGCCTTCTTCGATGACCATGTCGTTTCCTTCCATGATAGATGGGAATTCGTGGACATCCATACCGATACCATGACCGAGACGGTGATTGAAGTACTCGCCGTAACCAGCTTTTTCAATGACCTCACGGGCAGCACGGTCCACTTCATGGGCAGTCACACCTGGTTTGATAAAGTCAAGAGCAGCTTGTTGGGCTTCAAGAGTCAAGTTGTAAATATCTTTCTTGAATTGGTCTGGTTTGCCGACAGCGACCGTACGAGTCATATCTGACGCATAGCCGTTGACTAGAACACCAAGGTCAAAGAGGAGAAGGGCGTTATTTTCAACTTTGTTTGCTGCTGGAATACCGTGTGGATTTGCAGCATTATCACCAGTCAAGACCATGGTATCAAAGCTCATTTCATAACCTTCACGTTTCATGGCAAAGTCAATTTGAGCAATGATATCTGTCTCTGTCTTATCAAGATAAATATTATCAAAACCAACCTTAACAGCCTTGTCCGCATAGAGACCTGCAACCATCATTTTTTGCACTTCGTCAGCTGATTTGATGAGGCGCATGCGTTGGATACGAGGGGTGAGGTTTTCAAACTCAGCAGTTTCAAAGACTATTTTCAAGCCATGATATTTGGTCAAGATGAGATTGTCAAACTCAACAGCGACACGTTTGAAGTCAAGCTGTGGAAGAGCATGTTTCATTTTTTGCCATGGATTTTCAGAATCCACATAGCCCACAACTGGGAAGGAAACAGTGCTAGTAGCACGCTCAACTTCAAGGGCTGGGACAAAGAGGAGGGGTTCTTGATCCGCTAGGATAAAAAGGAACATTTGGCGTTCATGGGGATCACTGTAAAAGCCAGTGAGGTAATTGATTGTGACGGGGTCAGATACGACAGCGACGTCTAGTTTTTCTGATTCAAGATATGTTACGATTTGTTGTAATTTAGACATATGCTACCTTCTTTCTACCCCTCTATTTTGGCAAAAAATGAGAGAAAATGCAAGGGAGAAGGGTAAAATAACAGACAAAAAGAACTCCGACAAGATAACAGAGTTCTTTGATATAATTTCCTTTTGTTTAAGAAAAGTCAGCCTTGCTTTTGACGTCGCTGTATTCTTCAGCGATTTCTTGGCTGAGAATGTCCTCATAAGCAGGGAGTTGAATGTCCTGACCATATTTCTTCTTGAGGGCGGTAGTGACTAGGCGATAAGCCAGATTGGCATTACGAGAGAGGATAGGTCCGTGGAAGTAGGAACCAAAGACATTCTTATAATGAACCCCTTCGCCGACTTTTTCTTCGTTGTTTCCATTTCCATAGACAACCTGTCCCAGCGGTTTTTGGTCATCTGAGAGGAAGGTACGGCCCTGATGATTTTCAAAACCATAGTAGGTTTCATCGAAATCTTCATTGTGAATCTTGATGTCACCGATAAAACGGTTATTGGTCTGGTTGAGGGTGTAGTGGCCCATAACCCCTAGCCCTTCGATGCGTTTGCCTGAAGCTTCAATATAATATTGCCCCAATAGTTGGAAACCACCGCAGATAGCCAGAACTACGCCGTCATTTTGGATGTAGTTGTCAATGCTTTCTTTTTTAGCAGGTAGGTCATCTGCAATAATACTTTGTTCAAAGTCTTGACCGCCACCGAAAAAGGCGATGTCGTAGTGATTTTCATCAAAATCATCATGAAGTGAAACGATGTCAACGGTCACATGGGCTCCCAGTTTTTCAGCCACATACTTGAGCATGAGGATGTTTCCATTGTCCCCGTAGGTATTCATGAGATTTCCGTAGAGGTGGGCAATGTTGAGCTGATAGGGGTAATTGCCATCTTTTGAGGAAAGTGAAGTATAAACCATTAGTTCATCTCCTTTCTAACAATCTGACGACTAGCCAGCAGTTCTCGGAATTCAAGCATGGCAGTATAGGTAGCTAGAATATAAGCATGCTTGCAGTCT
>JAWHFN010000150.1:0-3925 GCA_032565555.1 Streptococcus mitis
TAAATCCACCTACGCACCGAGCCTTGCCCGTTATAAGGTTTATATCATAGATGAGGTTCACATGTTGTCTACAGGGGCTTTTAATGCTCTCCTAAAGACGCTGGAAGAGCCAACACAGAATGTGGTTTTTATTTTGGCCACTACTGAATTGCACAAGATTCCTGCCACTATTCTATCCCGTGTGCAACGTTTTGAATTTAAATCAATTAAGACACAGGATATTAAGGAACATATCCACTATATCTTAGAAAAAGAAAATATCAGTTCTGAACCAGAGGCTGTGGAAATCATTGCTAGACGGGCTGAAGGTGGAATGCGGGACGCCTTGTCTATTTTGGATCAAGCCCTGAGTTTGACACAGGGAAATGAGCTGACGACTGCCATCTCTGAAGAAATTACAGGTACTATTAGCCTGTCTGCCTTGGATGATTATGTGGCTGCCTTATCTCAACAGGATGTTCCCAAAGCCTTGTCTTGCTTAAATCTTCTATTTGACAATGGAAAGAGTATGACTCGTTTTGTGACGGATCTTTTGCACTATTTAAGAGACTTGTTAATTGTTCAAACAGGAGGGGAAAACACTCATCATAGTCCAGTCTTTGTAGAGAATTTGGCACTTCCTCAAGAAAATTTGTTTGAAATGATTCGCTTGGCGACAGTCAGTTTAGCAGATATTAAGTCTAGTTTGCAGCCCAAGATTTATGCTGAGATGATGACTATCCGTTTGGCGGAGATTAAGCCCGAACCAGCTCTTTCAGGGGCGGTTGAACATGAAATTGCTGCACTGAGACAGGAAGTTGCCCGTCTCAAACATGAACTCGCCAATGTGGGAACCGTAGCTAAGCCAACAAATTCAGCTCCTAGTCGTCCAACAGCAGGCAAAACAGTCTATCGTGTGGATCGCAATAAAGTTCAATCTATCTTACAGGAGGCTGTCGAAAATCCTGATTTAGCACGTCAAAATCTGATTCGCTTGCAGAATGCCTGGGGAGAGGTGATTGAAAGTCTTGGAGGTCCTGATAAGGCTCTGCTAGTTGGTTCTCAACCGGTTGCAGCCAATGAACACCATGCCATTCTTGCTTTTGAGTCTAACTTCAATGCTGGTCAAACCATGAAACGAGACAATCTCAACACCATGTTTGGAAATATCCTCAGTCAGGCAGCCGGTTTTTCACCCGAGATTTTAGCTATTTCCATGGAGGAATGGAAAGAAGTTCGCGCAGCCTTTTCAGCCAAAGCCAAATCTTCTCAAACTGAAAAAGAAGCAGAAGAAAGCCTGATTCCAGAAGGATTTGAATTTTTGGCTGATAAAGTGAAGGTAGAGGAAGACTAAAGAAAGATTTCATGATACAATAAGTTTATGAATAGACAACAATTTATTATCATCGCGCTGTTTACAGCTGCTGAGACCTATTTTTTCAATGAAGCCTGGATGACTGGTCGTTATATTATGGCAGCCTTTTGGGCCATTTTGCTCTTTAGAAATTTCCGAGTTAGTTACTTGATGGGTAAAATAGTAGATGTCATTGACCAACATTTAAAAGGAAAAGACTAGTCCTCAGCTTCTAGACAAAATCAAAGCCTTTTAGGCTTTTTTTTGTTATACTATAAAAGTATATTTATTGACCTTTTACCGTATTTTCTAGGGAAATCAAGTATGTTTCCAGTAAGAACTGTAAAGGCCTTGAAAAAGAAAGGAACTATCATGTCAGTATTAGAGATCAAAGATCTTCACGTTGAGATTGAAGGAAAAGAAATTTTAAAAGGGGTTAACCTGACCCTGAAAACAGGAGAAATCGCCGCTATCATGGGACCAAATGGTACAGGTAAATCGACTCTTTCTGCAGCTATCATGGGAAATCCAAACTATGAAGTTACCAAAGGTGAAGTCTTGTTTGATGGCGTAAACATCCTTGAGTTGGAAGTTGACGAGCGTGCGCGTATGGGACTTTTCCTTGCTATGCAATACCCATCAGAAATTCCTGGAATTACCAATGCTGAGTTTCTTCGTGCAGCTATGAATGCTGGTAAAGAAGACGATGAGAAGATTTCAGTTCGTGAGTTTATCACTAAATTGGACGAGAAGATGGAATTGCTCAACATGAAAGAAGAAATGGCTGAGCGTTACCTCAACGAAGGTTTCTCTGGTGGTGAGAAAAAACGTAATGAGATTCTTCAACTTTTGATGTTAGAGCCAACATTTGCCCTTTTGGATGAGATTGACTCTGGTCTTGATATTGACGCTCTTAAAGTTGTTTCTAAAGGTGTGAATGCCATGCGTGGTGAAGGTTTTGGTGCTATGATTATCACTCACTACCAACGTCTTTTGAACTACATCACACCAGATGTGGTACACGTGATGATGGAAGGTCGTGTTGTCCTTTCTGGTGGTCCAGAATTGGCTGCGCGTTTGGAACGTGAAGGATACGCAAAACTAGCTGAAGAACTTGGCTACGACTACAAGGAAGAATTGTAATTTCCTCGTGTCTTTTAGGAGAAGTAAATGACTAAAGAAAATATTAAACTTTTTTCAGAAATGCACGCTGAACCAAGCTGGTTGGCTGATCTCCGTCAAAAAGCTTTTGACAAGATTGAGACTTTGGAATTACCAGTTATTGAGCGTGTCAAATTCCACCGTTGGAATCTGGGGGATGGAACGATTACAGAAAGCGAGCCATCAGCAAATGTTCCAGATTTCACAGCTCTAGATAATCACTTGAAGTTGGTGCAAGTAGGAACTCAAACTGTTTTTGAGCAAACTCCAGTTGAGTTAGCTGAACAGGGTGTTGTCTTCACAGATTTCCATTCAGCTTTAGAAGAAATTCCAGAGCTGATCGAAGAATTCTTCATGTCATCTGTTAAGTATGACGATGACAAGTTGGCAGCCTACCATACAGCTTATTTCAATAGTGGTGCTGTTCTCTATATTCCTGATAACGTTGAGATTAAAGAACCAATCGAAGGAATTTTCTATCAAGACAGCGATAGTGATGTGCCGTTTAACAAGCATATTATGATTATCGCTGGTAAAAACTCTAAGATTAGTTATCTGGAGCGCTTAGAGTCACGCGGTGAAGGAAATGCCAAAGCAACTGCTAATATTACAGTAGAAGTGATTGCTCGTTCTGGAGCTCAAGTGAAATTTGCTGCTATTGACCGTTTAGGTGAAAACGTCACTGCCTACATTAGCCGTCGTGGTAAATTAGGCAACGATGCAAGCATTGACTGGGCAATCGGTGTCATGAACGAAGGGAACGTCGTTGCGGACTTTGATAGCGACTTGATTGGAAATGGTAGCCATGCGGACCTTAAAGTGGTAGCTCTTTCAAGTGGACGTCAGGTACAAGGGATTGATACCCGAGTAACTAACTATGGTTGCAACTCAATCGGAAATATCCTACAACATGGGGTTATTCTTGAAAAAGCAACTTTAACTTTCAACGGTATTGGCCACATCATCAAGGGTGCTAAGGGAGCAGATGCGCAACAAGAGAGTCGTGTTCTTATGCTTTCAGACCAAGCGCGTTCAGATGCCAATCCAATTCTTTTGATTGATGAAAATGACGTAACTGCAGGACACGCGGCTTCTATCGGTCAGGTAGATCCAGAAGATATGTATTACCTCATGAGCCGTGGCTTGGATAAGGCAACTGCAGAACGTTTGGTTGTCCGTGGTTTCCTTGGATCTGTTATCGTTGAGATTCCAGTCAAGGAAGTTCGTGATGAAATGATTGCAACTATCGAAGAAAAATTGTCAAAACGCTAAGGGGTAGCCTATGTTAGATGTAGAAGCGATTCGCAAGGATTTTCCAATTTTAGACCAGATTGTTAATGATGAACCATTAGTCTATTTGGACAATGCTGCGACGACACAAAAACCACTTGCAGTTCTGGAGACGATTAACCGTTACTATGAGAACGACAA
>JAWHFN010000151.1:0-3914 GCA_032565555.1 Streptococcus mitis
ATAGGGTCTCATGCCAAGAGAAACCAGGTACAGAAATGAAGCACTGATAACCACAAACAAAATCGTCATCCCTAGACCATACTGCCACAGTAGATTATTTTTTGCTTTATTTTGTCTTTTTTTCACTCGTCTATTTTACCATCTATTGGGCTTTATTACAAGTGAATGCAAGAACAATCACATTTTATTTCTCCCTTCAAGCAAAATAGATTTTTCTTAGTTAAAACCGAGCAAGAAAAGTAATGACAGCTCCAAAATCAACCTATTAAAAAACCTGAGCTTGACACTCAAGTTTTCGTAATTTTTTTTGATCTATGGAATCACTTTATCATCCATTCTTTTAGCCATTTTTCCTAAAAATATAGCCAGTAGAAGGCTAATCAAAACTAAAAAGAAGCCTAGATAAAGAAATGTTACTACAAAGCCTAAATGGTCAATCAACCAGCCTGTCAGTGGAAAGAACACAATCATACTCAAGCTAAACATCATAGAGTAGACACTCAGCATGGTTGCCCTTACTTCACTTGGGAGCCGCTCTTGCAAATCATTGTCAAAAATCGGCTGAAAAAGAGCATATAGAGCATTGCTAATCAAATAAATCAAAATATAGATTAGAGGTGTTCCAAAATAGGACAACATATAGGTAACTCCAGTCAGCAGGACGAGGACAGGGAAAAGCTTCAAGGCGGCATAGTTCTTTCCAATCCTACTCGCTAGATAGACTGCAAGGATATTCAAGAGACTACCAAGTAGCATAACTGCTGAAATTTGCCAACTACTTAAATCTGGTAACTGATTTTGATAGTAAAAATAAAACATGCACATGAGTGTTCCGACAATCTGAGATAAAATCATCCAGTTGAAGAGCATGGGATTTCGCTCCAACTCTTCCTTAACGGTCCAAATAATCTGTTTCATGGTCACACTATCAGATTTTTCTAGCTTGACAGTGGGCTCTTTCAGCATCCAAATCAGGAAAATAACTATGATAGAAGTGGCAATCATGATATAGTAGGTCAGGTGCAATTGACCATGAACAAAAAATCCCGCTAAAACGGTCCCCAAAGACCGAGTTCCTTCAGCTACTCCTGACATAAAGCTTGAAATGGATAGATAGCGCTCCTTCAGTCCAGCCTCTACAGCAGAGTCATAGATCATTGCTGCGCTTGTTCCTGAATCAAAATTATAAGACAAGGCACTCACCGCCATAGCTAGCGCATAAATCCAAAAATTTCCCTGCCCAGCCAACATGAGAACGGAAGACACAATCCCTGCTATTCGACTTAAATAAAGATTGGTCTTATAGGAATAGCGATCAGCTAACATTCCAGATGGAATTTCACAGAGAAGACTGGTAGTATGAAAAATACTTTCTAGCAGTCCAATCTGCCAAAGAGACATTCCGTTTTGACTGAGAAAGAGAATCCAAAAACTGGTAATCCCTAAAAAAGCAAAAAACTCAACTCCGGCCATCAGGCCAATATTTTTCCGATAATTTCTTATTAACATCTTTTCTCCTTAACAAGTGTATTATTATTTCTTTTGTCCGTCACTTGTTAATTTGTGCCTTACATGATTTCCACCCCTTTTAGAAGCATTCTTCAATGCCATTATTGTTCCTTTAATGATTTATGAAATGATACCGGAAAATAGCTGTTCTGCGGTTTCTATTGCGAGTTTTCTTGTTTATTTTAGCACTTATGTCATCATATTACAAGAGAATGTTAGAATACTCTTCGAAAATC
The DNA here is from genome assembly GCA_032565555.1 of Streptococcus mitis. Lineage (GTDB taxonomy): Bacteria > Bacillota > Bacilli > Lactobacillales > Streptococcaceae > Streptococcus > Streptococcus mitis_DM. The sequence goes on from JAWHFN010000151.1 coordinate 1,746, forward strand.
AAATGCATTCCAGTCGCAAGTGATTAGATATTCTACAATTTTATAGTTTTAATTATCTTTGAGCAAATTTCTTGCAAGTCCTTTTGTTTTGTTGTAATATATTTCATAACAACGAGAGAGTTCTCGGAAACTTAAGAAAAAGGAGACACATCATGTCTAAAAAAGTATTATTTATCGTCGGATCACTACGTCAAGGTTCTTTCAACCACCAAATGGCTCTAGAAGCTGAGAAAGCACTTGCTGGTAAAGCGGAAGTTAGCTACCTTGATTATTCAGCCCTTCCTCTTTTCAGCCAAGATTTGGAAGTTCCAACTCATCCAGCTGTAGCGGCTGCTCGTGAAGCGGTTCTCGCTGCGGATGCCATCTGGATCTTCTCGCCAGTCTACAACTTCTCTATCCCTGGAACAGTGAAAAACTTGCTTGACTGGCTATCTCGAGCCCTTGACTTGTCTGATACACGTGGTGCTTCTGCTCTTCAAGACAAGTTTGTCACCGTATCATCTGTAGCCAATGCAGGTCACGATCAACTCTTTGCTATTTACAAAGACCTCTTGCCATTTATCCGTACGCAAATCGTTGGTGATTTCACTGCTGCACGTGTTAATGACTCTGCTTGGGCAGACGGAAAATTGGTTCTCGAAGAAACAGTCCTAAACTCACTTGAAAAACAAGCGGAAGACTTGGTCAATGCGATCAAGTAACTAACATAATAAAAGCGAACAAGACTACTTTTCTGACACTCAGAAGTCTAGCTTGTTCGCTTTTTTCTCATTTATAAACTAATACTCAATGAAAATCAAAGAGCAAACTAGGAAGCTAGCCGTAGGCTGTACTTGAGTACGACAAGGCGAAGCTGACGTGGTTTGAATTTGATTTTCGAAGAGTATAAAATAGCTGATGATACATATTACCAAATACAAAATATCTATTTTCTATACTTCCTTAACAAAAACCAATTCCTGTGGCTGTGACAAATCTTCTCGGTAGTTAAATCCTGCAAAGCTTAAGCGACGAGCTTCCTCCACCGTCTGCACTTGATTTTCTATCAGGACTGTTAGGAAGGCACCACGCGCTTTCTTAGAAATGGTTGAATGAATCTTCAGCTGCCCACCTCTATCCTCCATGAATTTGAAGGTCACCATCTTTTCTCTAATTTCCTTAGAAAATACAGTCTCAAACTCGGATGACAAGAGAGAGAAAATCACTTCTTCCTGCATCAGAGCTCCATCATAGACTGCCTTCCAATGGCTCTTCAAAGTCTTACCAGCGACTTTTAACTTCATCAAAAAGTCCAAACGGTGAGGGGACATAGGCGACAAGGCTGGAACAACACCGTACAAAGCCGAGGTAATGAAGACATGATTTTCAAGATAGGCTTGTTCTGCCTCGGTCAGTTTGTCTCGCTTGATATGACGGTACATAAGCCCATCAAAAAGTTTCAAGGCTGGATAGTGTTGAGCAGTTTTGTTTTTTAAAGCTTGAATATGTTGAAATTCTTCCGCCGCCTTCTCAGCTGATACCTTGTAAAAACTCTCCAATTGACTAGCAGAATAGAGGGCCAAGGCATCCAGCACGGCCTGACTTTCTGGTTTTAAAGGAGCGACTTCAATACTTGGCAAATCTGTGTTCATTTCTTTTGCTGTTGGGATTAAAATTTTCATATTAATAGTGTAGCATATTTTTTAGCCACTACCAAGAAATTCATCTGAAAAACCTCGGTTTGACCGAGGTTTCTCTGGTTATTTTGGCCATCCTAACCAGACAGCCACGAGAACAAGGGCTATGCCAGCTAAGCTTGTTAAGATAGATAAGAATTTATCTTTTTTCTCCTTGAACTGAGAAAAACCTATCCTCAAAGCGAGCAGTCCGAGTAGCATTGAAGCAACCATCACATAAAAACCCATTTGTTTGTCCTCCATTAGTATTAATTCACCTTATTATAACATATATTTCTTAAATAAACCTTTTTTATACTCAATGAAAATCAAAGAGCAAACTAGGAAACTAGCCGTAGGCTGTACTTGAGTACGGCAAGGCGACGTTGACGTGGTTTGAATTTGATTTTTCGAAGAGTATTACTGCACTTTAAAGGTCTTGAGATAATTATCTTTTCCTACTTGACCTTCGAAAGCTTTACCATTTTCAAGGTAAGGAAGGTCATCTGATACT
>JAWHFN010000152.1:0-3911 GCA_032565555.1 Streptococcus mitis
AGGTGCCAAGGCACGTGAGCTTGAAGCAAGTGGGTCAACGGCTGGGTAGATACCCAATTGTACCAGCTTACGTTCCAAGTTTGTTGTTGAATCCAAGTGAGCGAAGGCTGTTGCTGGCGCTGGGTCAGTATAGTCATCCGCTGGCACATAGATAGCCTGGATAGAGGTTACAGAACCTTTCTTGGTTGATGTGATACGTTCTTGCAATTGACCCATTTCCGTAGCAAGTGTTGGTTGGTAACCAACGGCTGATGGCATACGACCCAAAAGGGCAGATACTTCTGAACCAGCCTGAGTGAAACGGAAGATATTATCGATAAAGAGAAGCACGTCTTGGCCTTCTACATCACGGAAGTATTCAGCGATTGTCAAACCAGTAAGAGCAACACGCATACGTGCTCCTGGTGGCTCATTCATCTGACCAAATACCATGGCTGTTTTCTCGATAACACCTGATTCTTTCATTTCCCAGTAAAGGTCGTTCCCCTCACGAGTACGTTCCCCAACACCAGTAAATACTGAGATACCACCGTGTTCTTGGGCAATGTTGTGAATCAATTCTTGAATCAAGACAGTTTTACCAACTCCGGCACCACCGAAAAGTCCAACCTTACCACCTTTTAGATAAGGGGCAAGAAGGTCAATAACCTTAATCCCTGTTTCAAGGATTTCAGAAGAGGTAGACAACTCATCAAAAGTTGGAGCTTTTTTATGAATTGGCTGACGCTCTGCGTCTTCTGTAAAAGGAGCTTCCAAGTCAATGGTATCTCCCAAAACATTGAAGACACGTCCCAAAGTTTCTTTACCTACTGGTACAGAGATTGGACGACCTGTGTCCAATACTTCCATTCCACGAGTCAAACCATCTGTTGATTCCATGGCGATAGTACGGACCATACCATCTCCCAACTCCAAGGCTACTTCAAGGACGATTTTTGTTTTTCTTTCGTCATTTTTGTAGACGACAAGTGCATTGTTAATCTCAGGAAGTTTTTCCCCTGCTGCAAACAAGACGTCTACAACGGGACCGATAACCTGAGCAATTTTACCTGAACTCATCTCCTTCTCCTATTCTATATAAGATACTGTCGGTTCCTAGCTCAACTAGGTCCTAATACTCTTCGAAAATCTCTTCAAACCACGTCAACTCTATCTGCAACCTCAAAACAGTGTTTTGAGCAGCCTGCGGCTAGCTTCCTAGTTTGCTCTTTGATTTTCATTGAGTATAAGTTCATTTTCATACGAGCTGGACTAGAGCCTATTCTAAGGCACTAGCACCCGCTACGATTTCTGTAATTTCTTGTGTAATCGCCGCCTGTCTGGCACGGTTATACTGAATTGTCAAATCATTAATGACTTTCTTAGCATTATCTGTCGCTGTTTGCATGGCTGTCATACCAGCAGCATTTTCAGCTGTCTTGGCATCGATAATAGCCCCGTAAATCATACTTTCTGCAAACTGAGGCAACAACTGCTCCAAAATTTCTTCTCGGCCTGTCTCCAATTCAAAAGTCAAGCTGTAGTCTTCATCCGCTTCATTTGGATCCAAGTCAACAATCGGAAGCATTTGTTCCACACGCATTTGACTGGTTAGCGTATTGACATGGTGGTTGTAGCAAACATAAAGCTCATCAAAAAGTTCATTTTGGTACATTTCAACAGTTTTTGAAATAATCTTACGAACTTCATCAAAGCTAGGTTGGTCTGCCAAGCCACGTAATTCATAAAGTGGTTGAATACCGCGAGCCTTAAAGAAATCAGCCCCCATCCCACCGATACATATCATTTCAAAACCTGTACCGTCTGGATGGTATTCTTCCTTCAACTCCATAACGGCTTTCAGAATAGAGGAATTATAACCTCCAACCAAACCGCGATCTGAAGTAATGACGATATAGCCTGTCTTCTTAACTGGACGGCTAATCAACATGGGATTGGTTGAACTACCAGCTCCATTCCCATGAAGAATATCCGTCAAAAGTTTACGAACTTTCTGAGCATAAACTTGGAAGTTGCGAGCAGCTTCTTCAGAACGACCTAGCTTAGCAGCTGATACCATCTGCATGGCATTAGTGATTTGACTCGTATTTTTTGTTGAGGCGATTTTTGTTTTAATATCATTTAGAGATACTGCCATCTGACACCTCTATTCTTATTGGAAGCTGGTTTGATTGAGAAACTCTGTAATCGCAGCATCCAAGACTGCTTCTTCTGGCAAGTCTTTTGTTTCACGAATAGTTTCCAAAATCTCTGGATGTTGAGCGTCAAAGAAGGCATGGAACTCTTCCTCGAAACGAACAATATCATCTACTGGAACAGTATCCAAGAAACCATGTGTCAAAGCATAAAGAATGGTTACTTGTTTCTCAACAGGTAATGGTTTGTGAACAGGTTGTTTCAAGACCTCAACTGTACGACGACCGCGGTTCAACTTAGCCTGTGTTGCCGCATCCAAGTCAGAACCAAATTTAGTGAAGGCTTCCAACTCACGGTATGAAGCAAGGTCGATACGAAGTGTACCAGCAACCTTCTTCATGGCTTTGATTTGTGCAGAACCACCTACACGAGATACAGATGAACCCGCATCAATGGCTGGACGAATACCCGCATTGAAAAGACCATCACCAAGGAAGATTTGTCCATCAGTGATAGAAATCACGTTGGTTGCGATATAGGCTGAGATATCTCCTGCTTGTGTCTCGATAAATGGTAGGGCTGTAATTGAACCACCACCAAGCTCATCAGAAACTTTAGCTGAGCGCTCAAGCAAACGGCTGTGAAGATAGAAAACATCCCCTGGGAAGGCTTCACGACCTGGAGGACGACGAAGCAAGAGAGACAGTTCACGATAGGCTACCGCTTGTTTTGATAGATCATCGTATACAATCAAAACATGCTTCCCTTGGTACATAAATTCTTCCGCCATGGCAACCCCAGCATAAGGAGCTAGGAAGAGCAATGGAGATGGTTGTGAAGCAGAAGCTGTCACAACGATTGTGTAGTCCAAGGCACCGTACTGACGAAGTGTTTCTACTTGAGTACGAACTGTTGATTCTTTTTGTCCAATCGCTACGTAGATACAGATCATATCTTGACCTTTTTGGTTCAGGATTGTATCAATCGCAATGGTTGTTTTCCCTGTCTGACGGTCACCGATAATCAACTCACGTTGACCACGACCAATCGGTACAAGGGCGTCAATAGCTTTCAAACCAGTTTGCAATGGTTCTGATACAGACTTACGTTGCATAACACCAGGAGCTGGTGCTTCTACTGGACGAGTTTTATCAGTGTGGATTTCTCCAAGACCGTCAACTGGACGACCAAGCGGATCCACAACACGACCAATCAGACTTTCACCTACTGGGACTTCCATGATTTTACCTGTACGGCGGATTGTATCGCCTTCACGGATATCTGTAAAGTCACCTAGGATGATAATACCAACGTCTGTTGACTCCAAGTTTTGAGCCATACCATAAGAGCCGTTTTCAAAAATCAACAACTCTCCACTCATGGCATTTTCAAGGCCGTGAGCACGCGCGATACCGTCCCCGATATAGGTTACAACACCTGTTTCAGTCACATCAAAATTGGGTTTGAAATTTTCAATTTGTTGCTTAATTAAAGCGCTGATTTCTTGTGCGTTAATTGCCAAAAGAACACCACTTTCTATTTCAAATTTTCTTTAACAACTTTAAGTTGTTGTTTAATACTCACATCAATTGTCTTGTGATTGGCAAAAATAACAAAACCACCAATGAGACTTTCATCGATTTCTTCTTTTACACTCCTTACTTTCAGAGACATTTTTTTCTCAATCAAAGGGAGCAAGCGACTCTTCTGTTCATCTGTTAAAAGATGAGCTGAAGTAATCGTCACTTCAAATCGATTTGTTTCTTTTTCAAGTC
>JAWHFN010000153.1:0-3878 GCA_032565555.1 Streptococcus mitis
ATTCTGTTTGAAGACGCTGCCTTACTTAAGCGACCAAAAAGCCAAGCTGGTGGGGTTAAGAAAAGAAGTAATAAGGGAATAATCCATATTTCCTTTAATGACCATGTGATCGATGAAATCTGGTAGAGAGCCTGATCTGAAATAACCAAGCCTGCTATATAGGTTGAGACATAAGTAGTCAAACCGACTAAGACAAATCGTTTAATAGATAGAGCAATTCCTAGGGTTTCAAAAACAAAGAAGACACTTGTTAATGGAACCTGATAAACAGCCGCTAAACCAGCACCAGCACCACAAGCAAGGAGAAAGATGCGATCCTTCATAGACACTATACATATTTTTCCAATTGGTCCTGCAAATAGAGTCCCAATCTCTCGTGGCGCAGCTTCTTTGCCAATAGGGGCTCCCCCTCCAACTGCAATAATCTGCCAAATTGAATGAAATAGCTGTCTTAAAAAATGAAGCTTGTATTGTGAAGTCTCATCCTTCATCTGAGCTTTGATGGAATAAATCTTCGACCCTTTTTGCAAGAAGTACCAGACTAAGGATGAGCCAAGACCCACCATCATTAAACTTAGTCCTATCCGTGAAGAGGAAACTCCATCTGTCAAAAATCCACTATGATGCTCTGACTGACCAAAAGCTAGCTCCTCCACCATCTCTAATAGATAATGGAGAAAAATACCAGATAAACCCGAAACTATTCCTTGCAGAATTACTGCTAGGAAAAATCTAAAATTATAAGGGATTTTTCGAAAAATACTCCTCAATTCTATTAACATGATTACAATTCTGCAAGAATCGCTTTAAGCAAACCTTTGAAGTCGCCTTTAACACGTTCAGTCACTTCTACAACTTCTTCGTGGTTGAGTTCTTCTTGGAATCCAGCTGCAAAGTTAGTAATACATGAAATTCCTAGAACTTTCAAGCCTGAGTGGGCTGCCACAATAACTTCAGGAACAGTAGACATACCAACCGCATCTGCTCCCAGTGTCTTATAAGCACGGATTTCTGCTGGTGTTTCATAAGTTGGACCAGTAACACCAATATAGACACCTTCGTCAAGCTTGATACCAAGTTTTTTAGCCACTTCATGGGCAGTAGCACGATATTCTGGTGTGTAGGCTTTAGACATATCTGGGAAACGAGGACCAAATTCATCCAAGTTTTCACCCATCAATGGGTTTTGACCTGTCATGTTGATATGGTCTGAGATAGCCATCAAAGTACCAGGACCAAATCCAATACCGCCAGCTGCATTGGTTACAATGACACCTTCACATCCGAGAACTTTCATCACACGTACTGGGAAAGTCACGACTTCAAGAGGATTTCCCTCGTAGAAATGGAAACGACCTTGAAGAGCCAAGACCTTGCGACCTGCAAGTTCTCCATATACCAATTTACCAGCGTGACCGACTACTGTTGAACGGCCCCAGTTGGGAATATCTGCATAGTCTACTACAACTGGATTTTTGATTTCTTCTGCCAATTCTCCAAGTCCTGATCCAAGGATTAGACCGAACTTAGGTGCTTGGATTCCCTTGTCTTTCAGGAAGGCAGCTGTTTCATTGATTTTATCTAAAAATGTCATTGTGTGTCTCCTTTATTAGTTTTTTAGCATTTGACCGATTTTGTCAAAAGTTTTAGCATTGCGAATGGTAATGTGGCGATAGAACGACATCTTGATCAGGTGCTTATGATAGGCTGTCTTAAAGTAGGATTCTTCAGAGAATTTCCCCCAGAAAATCCCAAGTCTTCCAAAATGAACCACTTCATCTTTCAGTTCCAAACTTTCAACTTTCTCGATGACTTGATCCACATCCAAGCTCTCCGTGTAGAAGAGCACATCCTTTCGTGCCAAATCTTTGGTCCACCAATCTGGCAGATTCTTCAGCTCTTCTTCATAATCTTCCTGACTCAGCAAAGAAAAGCTCTGAATAAATGGATAATGGACTGCAAAGAAAGCCTCTAACTTTTCAACCAATCGGACTTTGGGATCTGTCGAAGTAAAGAAAATATTGCCACTGTTGATGTAGGTTTCAACTTTTTCCAGTCCCAACTCTGTCAGTTCTTGCCGAAGCTCCGCCATGACAACTTTATTTTTCCCACCGACATTAATGCCCCGAACAAGTAAAGCATATCGCGTCATCTTATACCAATTTATCTAAGAAACTTTCCCCAATCATGGCAGTTTCAACACCAAAGTTATCCGCCACTGTCGCTGAGATATCTGCAAAATGTCCAACTGGAATGACACCGTTTCCTTTAAAGGCAGGACTGTAAGCCAAAAGTGGAATGTATTCACGAGTGTGGTCTGTTCCTGCATAAGTTGGGTCATTTCCATGGTCCGCAGTAATCAAAAGAAGGTCGTTCTCTCTCATGGCTGCGATAATTTCAGGCAAGCGTTCATCAAACTCATGCAAACAATCACGGTAACCATGAGCATTGCGACGGTGACCGTAAAGGGCATCAAAGTCCACCAAGTTTGTGAAGGAGAATCCTTTTTCAAACTCAGCAAGGCCCATGGTCTTCAATAGTGTATCAATTCCGTGGCTGTTTGACTTGTTGTGGCCCATGTCATGGTTGATACCAGCACCGTTAAAGATATCATTGATTTTACCAACAGCATAAGTATCGATACCTGCTTCATTGAGTTTATCCAAAACAGTTGGTGCAAATGGGGATACGGCCAAGTCACGACGATTTGCCGTACGAGTGAAGTTACCTGGCTCACCAACATATGGACGGGCAATGATGCGACCTAGAAGGGCAGGGCGCTCAAGGGTAATCGAACGAGCGTATTCACAGATACGGTACAATTCATCCAAAGGAATAATGTCTTCGTGGGCAGCAATTTGCAAGACTGGGTCAGCTGAAGTATAGATAATCAACTCCCCAGTTTCCATTTGACGTGGTCCAAAATCATCGATAACAGCTGTACCTGAGTAAGGTTTGTTTGCTTCACGAATGACCTTGCGTCCTGAGAATTCTTCGATTTTTGTCAAGATTTCTTCTGGGAATCCGTTCCAAAAAGTATCGAAAGGCTCAGTAATATTGAGTCCCATGATTTCCCAGTGTCCAGTCATAGTATCCTTACCAAGAGATACTTCTTCTAATTTTGTTGCATATCCTGTTGGATTGCTTTCAGCTGGAACAGTCTTAAGAGGAGTTTCTCGAGGAATATTTCCTAGACCGATTTTAGCCATGTTTGGCACATTCAAACCAACTGATTTGGAAATGTGTCCCAGTGTGTCAGAAGCTCCATCTGGAACCCCTGCATTGACAAAGTTATTAGCATCTGGTGCAGCACCGATTCCTACAGAATCTAGTACCACCAAGTGAATACGATTAAATTTTGACATAGTGTATCTCCTTATTATTTTGATTATTTTGCTTTTGTTGAAGTTAAAATCTGAACTCCATCTCGTCCAGCAACGATGACCTTATCCACCATTTGGTTGAATAAGCCGTGCTCCACGACACCAACGACATGGTCCAATTCTTGTCCGAAGGCAATTGGATCTTCGATGACATCCAAGGCAAGGTCAATGATAAAGTTCTGCATATCGGTCACAAAACGTTGGCTATCTTTTTCACGGAAACTTGGTTTGTAGCCAGCTCGTTCAAAACGACGAAAGACCTGTTCTGCGCCATACTGAACCACTTCTACTGGCAATTTAAAAGCACCCAATTTCTCGACTAGCTTGCTTTCATCCACTACCCAAATATATTCTTTTGAGGGTGTTGCTACAACCTTTTCCATCAGAAGGGCACCACCACCGCCTTTGATTCCGTTAAACTGGCTATCCACTTCATCCGCTCCATCAACCGTCACATCGACAACATCTACTTGGTCAATAGACTTGAGCGGGATA
>JAWHFN010000154.1:0-3837 GCA_032565555.1 Streptococcus mitis
GATTTCTGAGTTCCTTATATAAGAAAATGAGCATCTCCAACTACGAGAATGCTCATTTTTTAGGATTGTATAGGCAAATTTTTACATATGTTTCAAACGCTCAATCCGTTCTGAGATAGGTGGGTGGGTATAAAATAGTTTTTGGAACCCTCCCCCTTTCTTGGGATCATTGATATAAAGTGCGCTACTAGCATCATCGACATGGTGATGCATCGGCTCGCTATTATCCAACTTACGTAGAGCATTGATCATCCCTTGCGGATTGCGCGTCAACTCGACACTGGAAGCATCAGCTAGGAATTCCCTCTGGCGAGAAATAGCTAGTTGCACCAAGGTTGCAGCGAGAGGTGCCAGCACAATTGCAAGTAGGGAAACCACTAGCATAATGATTTCTAAGCCATTTCCATCCCGATCATCATCACTTCGTCTGCGACCTGCGCCACCCCACCACATCATACGACCTGCCATACTAGAAAGCATGGTGATAGCACTGGCAAGGGCAACAGCAATAGTCGAAATACGGATATCGTAATTACGAATATGACTGACTTCATGTCCCATAACAGCTTCTAGCTCCTCACGATTCATGATAGCTAGGAGACCTGACGTCGCAGCAACCGCCGCATTTTGAGGGTTAGAACCTGTCGCAAAGGCATTTAAGGCAGGTTCATCAATGATGAAAACACGGGGCATAGGAATCTGAGCCACCATAGCCATATCTTCCACTACATGGTAGAGGTCTGGTGCCGTTTGTTCATCAACCTCACGCGCCCCGTTCATGGACATGACAATCTCTGTCGATTGAAAAATCATGGACAAGGCATAGATAAAGCCAATAATCAGTGCGATAATCAAACCACCAAGCCCAGATCGCATAAAGAGGTAACCAACCGCATAGCCAACAAGAGCTAAGAGTAGGAAAAATACCAGCAACAAAATCCAGGTTTTTCGTTTATTGCTTGCAATTTGATCAAACAACATCTTAGTCACCTAAACCGCTAAAATCAACTTTAGGAACTGCTTTTTCCTCTTCTGGTGTTTGAAGGAAATCTGCTGCTTTAAATCCAAACATTCCAGCGATAATATTGCTTGGGAAAGTTTCTAATTTTACATTGTAGTTGCTGACAACACTGTTATAGAGTTGTCGAGAATAAGAAATTTTATTTTCTGTGTTTGTCAACTCCTCTTGCAATTTAACAAAGTTGGCACTAGCTTTCAAGTCTGGGTAGCTTTCTGCAACTGCAAAAATACCTGAAACTTGACGTGTAAGTGCATCACTAGCTTTCATAGCTTCTGCTGGTGAAGTCGCTGCTGCCACTTGGTTACGTAGTTCTGCCACCTTTTCAAGGGTAGAACCTTCATATTTGGCATAACCTTTTACAGTCTCAATCAAGTTTGGCAAGAGGTCATTTCGACGTTTCAACTGAACATCAATCTGACTCCAAGCCTCCTTTGTTTGCATACGATTCTTAACCAAACCATTATAGCTAACAATCACAAAAATAACAACAAGAGCCAAAACTCCAAGAATAATCCAAGTCATGATATAAGTCCTTTCTACTTTTAGATTAGTACCAGTATATCAAATTTTTAATGATTGTGGTAAAATAAGATGATACTAAAGAAGGAAATAACTATGAAACCAGAAACATTTTACAACCTGCTTGCCGAGCAGAACCTTCCACTTTCGAACCAGCAAAAAGAACAATTTGAACGTTATTTTGAGCTCTTGGTCGAGTGGAATGAAAAGATTAATTTGACGGCTATTACAGATAAAGAAGAAGTTTATCTCAAACATTTTTATGATTCGATTGCACCCATTCTTCAAGGCTTGATTCCCAATGAAACTATCAAACTGCTTGATATCGGGGCTGGGGCAGGATTTCCTAGTCTACCAATGAAAATTCTCTATCCTCAGCTAGATGTGACTATCATTGATTCTCTCAACAAGCGCATCAACTTCCTCCAACTGTTGGCTCAAGAACTGGATTTGGACGGTGTTCACTTCTACCATGGACGTGCCGAAGATTTTGCCCAAGATAAGAACTTCCGTGCTCAATATGATTTTGTAACAGCTCGTGCGGTTGCCCGCATGCAGGTTTTATCTGAATTGACAATTCCTTACCTGCAAGTTGGCGGAAAACTATTGGCACTCAAGGCTAGCAATGCGCCTGAAGAATTATTAGAAGCTAAGAATGCTCTCAACCTCCTTTTTAGTAAGGTCGAAGACAATCTCAGCTACGCTCTACCTAATGGAGATCCGCGCTACATCACAGTGGTGGAAAAGAAAAAAGAAACACCAAATAAATATCCACGTAAGGCTGGCATGCCCAATAAACGCCCGCTTTAATCTTTTTAGTAAAAAAATATTTACAAAGTTTGTAATTTTTGCTATACTATCACAAGCAAAGGTTTTTAATGTCATCCCGTGAGGTGACGAAGACGCAGAAATATTTGAAACTCTTTAAAGTCTAGATTTTAAAGAAGTCTTACTCTGAGGGCCTATTGCTGTAAAATAATGGGCTCTTTTTTGATGCCCAAAAGTGAGGTTTATATGAAACAAGAATCAACTGTTGATTTGTTACTAGACGTTAACCAACGTCCTTCAGCTGGAAAAGGAATTCTCCTTAGCTTCCAACACGTTTTCGCCATGTTCGGTGCGACCATCTTGGTACCATTGATTTTGGGAATGCCTGTATCTGTTGCCCTTTTTGCTTCAGGTGTCGGGACACTCATCTACATGATTTCAACTGGTTTTAAAGTTCCCGTTTATCTAGGTTCTTCATTTGCCTTTATCACAGCAATGTCACTTGCTATGAAAGAAATGGGTGGTGATGTATCTGCTGCTCAAACAGGGGTTATCTTGACTGGTTTGGTCTATGTCCTTGTGGCTGCTGGTGTTCGTTTTGCAGGTACAAAATGGATTGATAAACTCTTGCCACCAATCATCATCGGACCTATGATTATCGTTATCGGTCTTGGACTTGCAGGTTCAGCTGTTACCAACGCTGGTCTTGTAGCTGATGGAAACTGGAAAAATGCTCTTGTAGCAGTTGTTACTTTCTTGATTGCTGCCTTTATCAATACAAAGGGAAAAGGCTTCCTACGAATCATTCCATTCCTATTTGCCATTATCGGTGGTTACCTCTTCGCACTAACTCTTGGTTTGGTTGACTTTACACCAGTTCTTAAAGCCAACTGGTTCGAAATTCCTGGTTTCTACTTGCCATTTAGCACTGGTGGTGCCTTTAAAGAATACAATCTTTACTTTGGTCCAGAAACTATTGCCATCTTGCCAATCGCTATCGTAACAATTTCTGAACATATCGGTGACCATACTGTTTTGGGTCAAATCTGTGGCCGTCAATTCTTGAAAGAACCAGGACTTCACCGTACTCTTCTTGGTGACGGTATCGCAACTTCAGTTTCTGCCTTCCTTGGTGGACCAGCCAATACAACTTACGGAGAAAATACAGGGGTTATCGGTATGACTCGTATCGCTTCTGTCTCAGTTATCCGTAACGCTGCCTTTATCGCGATTGCCCTTAGCTTCCTTGGTAAATTCACTGCCTTGATTTCAACCATTCCAAACGCTGTACTTGGTGGTATGTCAATCCTTCTCTATGGAGTTATCGCCAGCAACGGTTTGAAAGTCTTGATTAAAGAACGTGTTGATTTTGCTCAAATGCGTAACCTAATCATCGCAAGTGCTATGTTGGTCCTTGGACTTGGAGGAGCTATCCTTAAACTCGGTCCAGTTACCCTTTCAGGTACTGCTCTATCAGCCATGACAGGAATCATCTTGAACTTGATCTTACCATACGAAAATAAAGATTA
>JAWHFN010000155.1:0-3765 GCA_032565555.1 Streptococcus mitis
CAAACGATGTCAAGGGTGGCGTAGCTCTGATTGCCAAAATGGCCAAGGTTCGTATCATGCCGGTTACCTATACAGGTCCTATGACCTTGAAAGGCTTGATTAGCCGCGAGCGTGTCGATATGAACTTTGGAAATCCAATCGATATCTCAGATATCAAGAAAATGAATGATGAAGGCATTGAAACAGTCGCCAATCGAATTCAAGCAGAATTCCAACGTTTGGACCAAGAAACCAAACAATGGCACAATGATAAAAAACCAAACCCACTCTGGTGGCTTATCCGCATCCCTGCCCTCATCCTTGCCATTATCCTCGCTATCCTAACTATCATCTTTAGCTTTATCGCAAGCTTCATCTGGAATCCAGATAAGAAAAGAGAAAAACTTGGTTAAATAAATACAACAATCCCTTGGCAAAAGCCAAGGGATAACTCTTTTATTCGATTTTCCATTTTTGGGCCAACCAGCTGGAAAAGGCTAGAAATCGCTCAGCTACTTGTTCATGGTGCCCATAAGGGTCAAAGACAAACTGACCGTTCGGATAGTGTTTCTGAAGACTGGTATGAATCTGCTCAGCATAGACTGGTGCTTGAGCCAAGCGATTAGTATGATTGACTCCTTCTGTTTGACCGTTCTGTAAATACAGCAAACAGTCCAAATTTTTCACATTTTCTTCCTTGCAGTAGGTCACAAAATCAGGATACCAAAAGGAACCGCAGATGGAAAAGACACAGGAAACCTTGTCAAAGCTGAAAAGACTGTAGATTGCCGCCAAACCACCTAGTGAGTAGCCTCCATAAGCAAGGCGTGCTTCATCCAGTCGATAAAGCGACTGCAACTTATCTAAAAGACCTCCAAATAAATGATCATGGTAGACGTTGGCCTGACCTCTAAAATCTGGAGCTCCATCTCTCAGAGCAGCTGCCTTCCAGGGCGTGTAGTCATCTAGGCGATTTTTAGAGGTCAAGCCCACTAAAATCGCAGATTCGGAAAGAGACGATAGGAAATCCAAGTTTCCATCATTCAATAAAATAGCCGGATAGGTTTGATTGGAGTCGTAGTTAGAAGGAAGACTGATTTTGACTTGAATTCCTTCCCAATCAAACTCATTATTTATTGATAAAGTCATTGATTTTCTCAAGGGAATCAATCACTGCTGGACCATAGTCCATCAATTCATCGTAAGAGATGGTCATGATTTTTTGATTCTTAATAGCAGGAACGCTTTCCAAAACAGCATTTGCCTTCATCAACTCTACTGCTTTTTCATCCAATTTTTTATTGCGATCGCTGGTTACATAGATAATCAATTCAGGATCCATTGACACGAGGTTTTCCAAGGTCAAGCCTGATGTCCCCGTAGCCACGTTTGTATAACCAAGTTGGTTCAGCAAACTTTCTTGCAAAGCAGACTTATAGGCACCGAAGGTTTGATCATTATAAGCAACCATAATCAAAGCCTTTTTCTTTTCACCTTGGCTTGCTAAATTTGCTTTCTTAACAGCGTCAATTTTAGTTTGTAATTGGGCTGCGTATTCATTGGCCTTGTCCTGAACATTAAAAATCATTCCAAGATTTTTGACATCTTCTACGATATTACCCAAATCTTGCTGAATTGTTGAGAGAGAAGCTTTTTGAGTATAAACTGGGATTTTATTTTCATTCCAAGTGCTAACTGTTCCCAAGGATTTTTCAGAAAACATCATGTTTCGCCCCATCACAGCGTCTGGCTCATAAGAAAGGACTGTCTCTTGTGAGACTGTTTTTTTATCCCCAATTTGAGGAATAGTCGCAATCGCGTCCTTGTATTTGTCCGTCACAGCATTGTCTGGGTTAAGCATGCCAGCAATTTTATCCTTCAACCCCAACTCCAATAAGATTTCAGTGGTTGAAAGATTGTTGGTGATAACTTTTTCAGGTGCCTTTTCAAAAACTTGTTCGACTTCATTTCCTTTAGCATCATAAGTTTTGACCGTTAGCGGATAAGTCGTCTCTGCGTTAGCCTTTTGACTTGTTTCTGTACTAGACTGTGTGGTAGCTTTTTCTGTAGCAGTATTGCCACAAGCTGCCATGGTTAGGGTAGCTACTGTTACGAGTAAAATGCTTAGTGTTTTTTTCATCTTGTTTTCCTTTTCATTCTTATAAATAGTGAATCATAGCTTGCTGATCCTCGGTCCAAGTCACCTGACTCTGAACTCCATATACAGTTTGCAATGACTCAGGGGTGATGGTCTCCTTTGGAGTCCCTTGGTAAAGGATTTCTCCCTCTTTCATCAGATAGAGATAATCCGAA
This sequence comes from Streptococcus mitis, assembly GCA_032565555.1. GTDB lineage: Bacteria > Bacillota > Bacilli > Lactobacillales > Streptococcaceae > Streptococcus > Streptococcus mitis_DM. Next base: position 2,293 of record JAWHFN010000155.1, read on the forward strand.
TAGCGACAAGCAAGTTGAATATCATGTAGGACAGCTAGAACATTGACCTTGAGATTCTTCACAATGGCCAACAAGTCTAGCTGATACTTGATATCCAAGTGATTGGTTGGTTCGTCTAGGAGTAAGAGAGTCGGTTCTTGCGCCAAGGCGCGGGCTAGTAAGACTCGCTGTTTCTCTCCTCCTGACAGGGACGAATAGAGACGAGTTTTCTTCTCAAGCATATCCACCTTAACGAGGGCATCTTGAACGAGGGTATAATCTCTTTCCTTTTCCTTCTGTAAAAAAGAGAGGTGGGGAGTTCTTCCCAGCAAGACGATTTCCTCAACTGTACAATCAAACTGCAATTGATTAAACTGAGTGACAACTGCCATTTGCTTGGCTGTCTCTTTGAGCGTCCATTGTTCCAGAGGTTTTCCATCTAGGCTTATCAAGCCTTTGTCCACCGTTTCCTGACGATAGAGGAGTTTAAGCAGGCTGGTTTTCCCACTTCCATTTGGTCCTAATATCGTGTGAAATTGATTCCCTTCAACCTTAAGAGAGACTCCTTTGAGGATTTTTTTCTCTCCTAGTCCAAAATGGATATCCTGACAAATCAAGTCCATATCAGACCCTCACCTCCCTTCGCCTACCTCCAACAATGTAGATAAAGAAGGGAGCACCTACTAAGGCTGTGAAAATACCAATAGGAAGCTCTGCATTTGGAATGATGATACGAGAGAGTACGTCTGCCCAGATGACAAAGAGGGCACCTAGCAAGGTTGCAACAGGAAAAAGCCTCTTATAATTCGTTCCTACTAATCCTCGAGCTAAATGTGGAGTAATCAGACCGACAAATCCAATAATCCCACAGGTTGCCACTAATACTGCTGTTAGCACAGCTACCATGGTCACATAAAGATACCAATAAAAGCGTAAGGGAATTCCCAAAGTTAAAGCAGCCTCATCTCCCATCATCATCGCATTGAAAACACGATACTGAGTAGAGAAAAATAGAAAGGCTATTCCTACTACTATAGTTGGCAGGACCAAGTCTGCCCAGGAAGTCCCAGCGAGCGATCCCATAGTCCAAAACTTAATGGTCATCACACTATCCGCATTAGCTCCAACTGAGATAATAAAGTTTGAAAAAGCCAGAAAGAGAGCGTTGACCACCGTTCCTGATAAAATCAGACTGGAAGTCGTCATCCTTCCCTGCATAGAGGCAATGATGAGGACAGCAATTGTTGCCAAGATAGCTCCAAGAAAAGCTCCAAGGCTAATCATCACTTTTAAACCAAGAATGATGCTCAAGGTTGCCCCTAGAGTTGCACCCGCAGATATTCCTAAGACATAAGGCTCTGCGATGGGATTGTTCACTGTAGACTGCATCACGCTACCACACATAGAAAGGCCTGCTCCTACTATCAGACCTAACAATACTCGAGGGAATCTCATGTTCCATACAATGGCAAGAGTAGACTTGGAAACCTCTCC
>JAWHFN010000156.1:0-3756 GCA_032565555.1 Streptococcus mitis
GATTGCTTTAACAGTTTGACCAAGAGCCAAACGGATATTGTGATCTTCCAAGTTCTTCGCCATCATTTGAGTGAAGTCTTTGTCATAGTAACCGTTCAAGACAGTATCAACGATATCAACAAGGACAACTTCTTTTCCAAGACGTTCAAAGGCTTCAGCAAGTTCAACACCAATGTAACCACCACCAACAACGGCGATACGGTCAAGGTGTTGGCTCTTATCAGCCAATTTATGAATCACTTCTTCAGCGTTTTGGTACAATTTAACGAATTGTACGTTTTCAAGAGTTGCTTTAAATTCGCGGTTTCCTTTAACAATTTCAACACCTTCGATTGGTGGCAAGATTGGTGTAGAACCTGTAGCGAAAATCAATTTCTCGTATGATTCTTTGTGCTCTTTTCCTTCAACTTCTGCTGTAACTACTTTGTTATCATAGTCAATTGAAAGAACTGGTGAGTTCATGTACACCTTAGCACCTTTAGCTTCCAATTTTTCTTTATCAGAATAGAACAAGCCTTCAGCACCGTCAATTTGCTCACCAATCCAAAGGGCCATTCCACATCCTAGGAAAGAGATGTTAGAGTTTTGGTCAAATACAACGATTTCGTTCTCATTTCCAAAATTATCCAACATAGTATTAATACATGCTGTACCAGCGTGGTTAGCACCGACTACAACGATCTTACTCATAAAAAATTTCCTACCTTCATTCTAAATTTACCCTACTAGTATAACATTTACTGTTAGCGTTTACAAGAGTTTGGCTGATTTTTCCTATTTTTTTGTAAAAAATTGTAAATAATCTGTATCTTAACACGGATTCTTGCAATTTTTCTTCATTTCCTGAGCATATTTCTTGACATCTTTACAAATTTTATTTGTGAAAACGCTGACTTTATGGTATGCTAGTATCATGGAAAGAAAATGTAAGGGGTTCATTTTTCATAAATTTACTATATTTCAACCTTCTTTTCATAAGAGAAAGGAGTTGGTAGCTTGCCTCTTAGTTCACATTCTGAACGCCTAATGGGAACCACTATCACTATTTCATTAGTGGATGAGCGAGCCGATAGCTTGCTCCAGAAATCCTTTGATTTACTCAGAGAGCTAGAATACCGCTTCAACGCTAATAGCCAAGAATCTGAGTTGATGGAAATCAATCATCAAGCTGGAATAGCCCCCGTCAAGGTTCATCCAGACCTGTTTGAACTGATTTCACTTGGGTTAGAGCATAGCCTAGCGCCCTCTAGCCATCTCAACATCAGTATTGGTCCCTTAATTCAAACCTGGCGTATCGGTTTTTCAGATGCCAAGGTCGCCCAGCCTCAAGAAATTGAATCGGTGCTCCCTCTAATCAATCCTCATTATATCGAGTTAGATTCTTCTACTTCTACTGTATTCTTGAAGCAGAAAGGAATGAAGATTGATCTAGGTTGTCTAGCCAAAGGATATAGTGCAGATAAGGTTGCCCAATTTCTGAGAGCAGAGGGAGTGACTTCTGCCCTGATTAATCTGGGAGGGAATATCCTGACTATTGGAAAAAATCAGGCAAGAGGGAATCAACCTTGGCAAATCGGGATTCAAGACCCAGCCAATCCTAGGGGAAATCACTTAATGACCATCCCTGTTGTCAATCAATCTGTCGTGACTTCAGGCATTTATGAACGTCACCTGACAGTCGATGGAAAAGATTACCATCACATTTTTGACAGTCAGACAGGATATCCTGTTGAAACAGAACTCGCTAGTCTCACAATCATCTCTGATAAGTCAGTTGATGGTGAAATCTGGACAACTCGACTCTTTGGAGAAAGACCTGCTTCTATCCTCTGGCAAGTCGAAAGTTTGGAGGGAATCGAAGCGATTCTGATTGATAAGGAAGGTCACCTAAGCTGTTCTTCAGGAATCCCTACTCTATAGAGACAACTGTTTCAATGGAGTTTTAAAATCGTATTATGTAAAAAGAGAAAGGAAATCTCATGTTAAAACTTATTGCTATTGTTGGAACAAATTCAAAACGTTCTACAAACCGTCAATTGCTTCAATACATGCAAAAACACTTTGCTGAAAAAGCTGAAATTGAACTTGTTGAAATTAAAGACATTCCTGTCTTCAATAAACCAGCTGACAAGCAAGTACCTGCTGAAATCTTAGAAATTGCTGCTAAAATCGAAGAGGCAGATGGCGTTATTATCGGTACTCCTGAGTACGACCACTCTATCCCAGCTGTTTTGATGAGCGCTCTTGCTTGGTTGTCTTATGGTATTTACCCACTCTTGAACAAACCAATCATGATTACAGGTGCTTCTTACGGTACGCTTGGTTCATCACGTGCTCAAATGCAACTTCGCCAAATCTTAAACGCACCAGAAATCAAAGCAAGTGTCCTTCCTGATGAATTCTTGCTTTCACATTCCCTTCAAGCCTTTAATCCAAGTGGAGATCTCGTAGATCTTGATGTTATTAAAAAACTGGATGCCACTTTTGACGACTTCCGTATCTTTGTAAAAATTACAGAAAAATTGCGCAACGCACAAGCCCTACTTCGCAAAGATGCTGAAGACTTTGACTGGGAAAATTTGTAAGATAGGAGACCAAAAAGAATGAAATTTGTTGGACTTGTTGGATCAAACTACGATCAATCATATAACCGTAAACTCTTGGAATTCATCCGTCGTCACTTCAAACTCAAATTTGAATTAGAAGTTCTCGAAATTGACGAAGTTCCAATGTTCAACCAAGACGAAAAATGGGATGAAAGTTTCCAATTGCGTCTCTTGTATAACAGAATTACGCGTGCTGATGGTGTCATTATCGCTACTCCTGAGCACAACCATACAATCTCAGCTTCTCTAAAATCTGTTCTTGAATGGCTTTCATACGAAGTTCATCCATTCGAAAACAAACCAGTCATGATTGTGGGAGCTTCTTACTACGACCAAGGTACTTCTCGTGCCCAAGTTCACCTTCGTAAGATTCTTGACGCTCCAGGTGTTAATGCCTATACGCTTCCAGGTAACGAATTCCTTCTTGGTAAAGCCAAAGAAGCATTTGACGCAGAGGGCAATATCACAAACGAAGGAACTATTAATTTCCTTGAAACATGCTTGGACAACTTTGTAAAATATGTGGGAGTCGTTTCAAAATTGAAAAAACCAAAACCAATTGCACCAGAAGATTTATATTGTACAAATTCAATTGCAACTACCATTCAAGGTGTTGATCCAGATGATCCTGAATGGGTAGAAAAAGCAGCTGAACTTGTTGGAGCTGTTTCTGGAGATACTTACGTTAAATTAGACCATGGTATCTTGACAGTTAACCAAATTGACATGTTCTTGAAGGCAATGCCATTTGAATTGACATTTGCAGATGATAATAATCAATTCTTGTACTTTAATAACGCACACCAAGATCCAAATACAATGTTTGGTAAACGTGTACGTGCTCAATCAGGAAACCGTTTAGGAACTGTACACGGTTCATTGCCAGATTCTAGAATGAAAAACGTTGAATGGGTTGTCGGCGTATTGCGTAACGGAGACCAAGAATATGTCCGTACAATTGTGCCAGGAACACCTGAAGGTGTTATTAATACCCATAATTACCAAGCAATGTACTATCCAGATGGTTCATATGCTGGAATTAATGAGATTATCTTTAATTTCCAACCATGGCTTGACTGGTACCTTAATACAACTGGTCAACGTCTAGTTGGTGGAAATGCTGCAGCTCCTGCTGGAGGACACGGTGGCG
>JAWHFN010000157.1:0-3729 GCA_032565555.1 Streptococcus mitis
CCAGTGGAGATGGGCATCGCCATTTCCTAGCAGTTCTATATTCATTTTCTCAGCAGCAAAGGCCTTGGCAACTGCCTCTTGGACTAAACTCATTTCTTCTAGAAAACGGAGCCTCGTTTCCTTTTCCAAATGATGTAATTCTGTGACGTGTTCCTTGGCTAGAAAGAGACTATAGCCTGAAAAATACTGGTGGTCTCCAATGACAAGATAGCCTGTTTCCAATTCTCTTACAAAGTAGGGATTTTCCCCAACCTTGATGAGCTCAATTCTCTGGCAAATCAGGCACATATTAGTCTACCAATGCACTCTTAAGATAAGCATCAACCATACGCTCCGTTGCGACAACTGAGTCAATATGGGTACGCTCATAAGAATGGCTAGACTCAATACCAGCACCGAGAAGGGCATGTTTAACTTCTGCACCTGCAGACATAGCCGCTGAAGCGTCCGAACCATAAAATGGATAGATATCCAGCTTGAATGGAATATCTTGGTTTTTAGCCAAGGTCACCAAATGTTGACGGAAGTCATAGTGATAAGGACCTGAAGCATCCTTGACACAGATGGACACTGTGTACTCATCTGTTTGCTGATCATCCCCCATAGCTCCCATATCCACAGCCAGATATTCGACTACTTGAGCAGGAATATTAGAATTAGCACCATGCCCCACTTCTTCAAAGACTGAAAAGGCAAAATGGGTTGTTACTGGCAACTCAATCTTCTCTTCCATATAAATACGAAGCAGGTTAAGCAAAATCGCTGCGCTGACCTTGTCATCCAAATGACGAGACTTGATAAAACCTGTCTCTGTCACGACAGTTCGTGGATCAAAACTGATAAAATCACCGACCTCAATCCCCAAGGCACGAGTTTCTTTTTCATTGGTTACTTTGGCGTCCAAACGCACTTCCATATTGTCCTGGGTACGTTCTGCAGTTCCTGCATCCTTGTAGACATGGCAAGAAGTTTGGTGGATGAGGATGGTGCCTGATACTTTTTCACCTGTGCTAGCCACATGAACGATACAGTTTTCTCCTTCGATCATGTTCCAAGGGAAACCACCGATACGATCCAATTTAAGACGGCCGTCTGGTTTGACAGCACGGACAATAGCACCCAGCGTATCTACATGGGCAGTCACATAGCGGTGTTGTTCATCATTTTGACCTTTAATGGTCACATTGACACCGCCCTTGGCTGTACGAACTGGCTGATAACCAAAACCTTCTAGAGTCTTGACTAAATAGTCCGAAATCTCACGAGTGAAGCCTGTTGGCGATGCGATGGCTGTTAGTTCTTTGATATATTCTACTGTTTGATTCATTTCTTCACCTCTTTTGCTACCTATTATAACACATTTATCATCGGATAAAAAAAGAAAATCACTCCTGTAGACTTGGCTACAAAAGTGATTTTATACTCAATGAAAATCAAAGAGCAAACTAGGAAACTAGCCGCAGGCTGTACTTGAGTACGACAAGGCGACGTTGACGCGGTTTGAATTTGATTTTCGAAGAGTATTAGTAATTATTCCATTTCAAAAACATCACTTTCTTGCTTGTTTGGTAGAACCAATGATAGCAAGATTCCGACAACAGCTGGCACCAACCATGGAAGAGATGCCTTGGCAAAAGGAAGAGCGTTGACAAGGTTTGCAAGAAACTCAACCTTAAACGAGCTTCCTAATACGCTTGCAATGGCAATAGCTGTAACCACAGCAATTGTCAACTGCATACCTGGTTTTGAAAGAGCCACAAATTTGTTGACAATGACAATCATAACGATAGCAATGGTGATTGGGTACAAGATAACCAGTACTGGAATTGAGTACTTGATAATCGCATCAAGGCCCAAATTAGCAATGGCAAATCCAATCAAAGTAAAGGCTGTCGCATAAACCTTGTAGCTGATTTGTGGGAAACGCTCATTAAAGAACTCAGCTGTTGACACAATCAAACCAACAGTTGTTGTAAAGCAGGTTACGGTAACCATAGCTGCAAGGAAGAGTTGAGCTGTTGAGCCGAAGATTTCTTGAGTGGCTTGTGACAAAATGTAAACACCTGGTGTTCCACCCTTCATCACCTCAGCTGGTACTGGGAAATGATTTCCAAGGAAACCTAAACCGATGTAAAGAGCGCTGAAGGCAAGGGCAACAAAGATACCAACAACCCAAATAGTTGAAATGTATTCTTTCTTACTTGAAAATCCAAGTTGTTTCAAGGTTTGAACTGCGATTACGCTAAAGGCAACTGAAGCAAGGGCGTCCAAGGTATTGTAACCTTCTAGGAAACCTGTACCAAAGGCAGAAGCTTGATAAGCAGCTGACGCAGCTTGAGGACTTGTTCCACCGTATTTGAAAGCTCCCAGAACAACCAAGATAACAATCAAAATCGCAAAGACTGGCGTTAAAATACGGCCAATACGATCCAAGATTTTTGATGGATTAAGCGAGATTAGATAGGCTGCTACAAAATACAGAACCGTAAAGACAATCAAGCCAAGACCTTTATTTGCATTCGACAAAAGAGGGCTAATCCCTACCTCGTAAGCTGTTGTCGCAGTACGTGGGATGGCAAAGAATGGACCGATTGATAAGTAAAGAACTGAGAGGTAAAGAGTCGCAAACCAAGGCGCTATCTTTGTTGAAATCTCGTAGATATATCCTTTAGGATTTAACGTTCCAATAATAAGAGTCAAGACGGCGATACCGACACCTGAAAAGACAAAACCTGCGATGGCAGGAAGAAAATGTTCTCCAGATAGAGCACCTAGAGAAGGCGGAAAAATCAAGTTCCCCGCACCAAAAAATATTCCAAACAGGAGCAAACCTGTTAGGGCACCTTTTTTAGCCATGAAAATCTCCTTCATATTTATAAAATACTGACCTAGTATATCATGAATAAGAGTATGAAAAAAGTATCACGAAGTAAATATTGAATGTTTTCAAGATTCTCAAAAATGAGAATTGTCTAAAAATAAAATTCTCCTACCTAATCCAAACTAAGTAGGAGAAATGCAAATTTTTAAAGTTCTTCAAAGGCAGTCATACCACCTTGAACATTGATAACCTCATAACCTTGTTCTGATAGGAATTGGCAAGCACGCGCCGATCTCATTCCAGATTTACAAATAACATAATGTAACTGGTCCTTGTCCAACTGATCAAAGGTATCAGCCAATTGACTAAGCGGTAGGTTATGGGCACCTTCTAAATGAAGAGCGTTAAACTCATCTACTTCTCTCACGTCCACTAGAGAAAGCTGGTCGTTTTGATAAAGCTGGTAAAATGCGTCAAAGGTAATTTCTTTCATTCTTTTTCTCCTAATACTCTTCGAAAATCTCTTCAAACCACGTCAGCGTCGCCTTACCGTATGTGTAGAATACTGACTACGTCAGTTCCATCTACAACCTCAAAACAGTGTTTTGAGCAACCTGCGGCTAGCTTCCTAGTTTGCTCTTTGATTTTCATTGACTATAAAATTGCTTTAATCCTTTTTTTCAAATCTGGTACCACTTCTGACTCAAACCAAGGGTTTTTAGCCATCCAGATTTGATTTCGCGGTGAGGGGTGAACTAGTGGAAAATAGGTTGGCAAGTAGTTCTGGTAATGTTTTACCCGTTCTGTTACCTTGCCACTGACTTTCTCCTGCAAATAGTAGGCCTGGGCATATTGCCCAATCAAGAGAGTCAACTGAATATCGGGCAATTCTTGCAAGAGCTGCGGAT
>JAWHFN010000158.1:0-3725 GCA_032565555.1 Streptococcus mitis
CACGGATGAAATTGCGCATGAAGAAAGAGTCGATGTGCTTGACGGCATCCAAGCGGAAACCAGCTACACCAGTCGTTTCCATGAACCAGTCAGCCCAGTCATAGATATTTTGGATGACTTCAGGATGTTTAAAATCTAGGTCGGCATACATGAGGTAGTCGTAGTTACCGTTTTCGTTATCGACCAATTCCTCATTTGCCCAACCCTTGTTGTCCCCTTGAATCAGATAAATCCCAGACTTACGACGTTTGGCATCGTAGTCTGTACCTGTGAAGTGGTACCAGTGCCAGTGGAAGTCATTGTAGGTATTTTGGCGACCATCGAAGGTAAAGCTAGTCCAGCCATTGATAGTGAAGGGTTCTCCAAGTTCAACTGTACGGTCTACAGGATCCACTTCGATAACTTGAAAGGCTTCCATGTGATCGGCCGCAGCCTTGTGATTGAGCACCACATCGGCCATAGGTTGAATTCCCTGCGCTTTTAGGGTTTGAATAGCTTGAAGATAGTCTTCTTTAAAACCATACTTGGTGCGGACAGTTCCTTTTTGGTTGAACTCTCCTAAGTCAAATAAGTCATAGACCCCATAACCTACATCTTTTTCATTGGTAGCCTTGAAAGCTGGTGGCATCCAGACATGACTGATACCGAGATCAGCTAGGTGTGGAGCATCTTCAGCCAGACGCGTCCAGTGCTGACCATCGTGGGGCAGATACCATTCAAAGTATTGCATGAGTGTTTGATTTTGCATGATGTTTCCTCTTACTTGTCAATCTTGTTCTTTATTCTATCATAAAGTATTGGTTAGCGCCAACGTTTGCATAAGATAGAAGGAAACTATTGTATCTACTTAAAATAAAGTGTTGATTTTTTTGTATCAAAGTGCTAGTATAATAGTATGTAATATAGATAAAGATAGGAGTCATCCCATGATTGAATTTCAAAATGTTAGTAAGTTGTATGGTGATAAAGAGGCTTTGAGCAATCTCAATTTGCAGATTGAAAATGGGGAGATTATGGGCTTGATTGGCCATAATGGTGCTGGAAAATCGACTACCATAAAATCCCTAGTCAGTATCATTTCACCCAGCAGTGGTCGTATTTTGGTAGATGGTCAGGAGTTATCGGAAAATCGCTTGGCTATTAAACGAAAGATTGGCTACGTAGCAGACTCGCCTGACTTATTTTTACGCTTAACGGCCAATGAATTTTGGGAATTGATTGCCTCATCCTATGATCTGACTAGCTCTGACTTGGAGGCTAGTCTAGCTAGGCTATTGAACGTTTTTGATTTTGCTGAAAATCGTTATCAGGTTATTGAAACTCTTTCTCACGGAATGCGTCAGAAAGTCTTTGTCATCGGAGCACTCTTGTCCGATCCCGATATTTGGGTTTTGGACGAACCCTTGACTGGTTTGGATCCCCAGGCCGCCTTTGATTTGAAGCAAATGATGAAGGAACATGCACAAAAAGGCAAGACAGTTTTGTTTTCAACCCATGTCCTAGAGGTAGCTGAGCAAGTCTGTGATCGGATTGCTATTTTGAAAAAGGGGCATTTGATTTATTGTGGTAGCGTAGAGGACTTGAGAAAAGACAACCCAGACCAGTCTTTGGAAAGTATCTACCTTAGCCTTGCTGGTAGAAAAGAGGAGGTTTCAGATGCGTCTCAAGGTCATTAAAAAATTAGTTGATATCAATATCCTCTATTCATCTAAGGAAGCTAATCTGGCTAATCTACGAAAGAAGCAGGCTAAGAATCCTGGGAAAAAAGTAAATGTTTCCGCTAGAGTCCTAAGTTCTTACATTTTTTCTAGTCTCTTGATGCTTTTCATGTTTATAAATATAGCCTTTCGTTTTCCTTTTGAGGAAAGCCCAAGTTTTTTTAGTACCATGGTTGCTATTTTACTGGTGCTTGCCTTTTCAACTTCTTTCACTGCATTTTACAATGTCTTTTATGAGAGTAAGGACCTGGCCTCCTATAGGCCCTATGCCTTTAAAGAATCAGAAATTATAATCGCTAAAGGACTGTCTGTCCTCTTGCCAGCTCTAGCTGGAATTGTACCAATCCTAGCTTATTTTCTAGTCCTCTATATTAGGCTAGCTCCTTCTCTTTGGCTGGGCTTGCCTTTGATGCTGCTGTCCTTGGCCTTATTATTTGTCTCTGTTACTTTAGTGATGGTAGTGGCAGTACATTTCTTGGCTCAGACTACGGTCTTCAGAAAGTATCAGTCTATTTTTTCGAATGTGATGATTGGGATAGGGGTTCTCATACCTTTAATATTTGTCCTCTTTCTACAGTCGACTTTTGGAAGTATTGTTGACAAAGTTAGAGACATTCCATTTCTCCTTTATCCTCTTCATATCTTTTACAAAATAGCAGTGGAGCCTTTTTCGACAGAAGCCATACTGGGTCTGTTAGCTTGGATAGCTTTAACTGTTTTCTTGCTTTACCTGACCAAAAAGAAGGTTCTTCCTCATTTTTATGACGTGATTCTGCTTAACAGTGAGGAGAAGGTCAAGAAAGAACGTCGCAATAAGGAGAGAATTTCAACTACTAATAAAAAGGGCTTTTTCCGTATGGTTTTACGCTACCACCTCACCCTCTTGGGACAGGGAACTGGCGTGATTACAGTGCTTTTTACAAGTGCTTTTCTTCCTTATCTCATGATGATCGGTCTGATTTCCAACATCCGAGATTCTCAGATAGTTCCAGACATTCATCCTCCATACTGGTTACCCTTGTTTTTTATAGCTCTCTTTATAGCAGTTGTCAATAACAATATCACCAGCCTGCATTCAATTGCCTTGTCCTTGGAGAGGGAAAATGTTGATTTTCTGAAGAGTTTACCCTTTGACTTTGCTCGTTATGTGAAACTGAAATTTTGGATTATATTTGCTGTTCAGTCCTTTTTACCAGTTCTGACTTTACTTGGTCTTTCTCTATATCTAGGCTTGCCCATCCTTTCGATGATTTACCTTCTTGTAGTCTGGACCCTTGCCAGTGTCATACTTTCTTGCCACCATTACTTTAAGGACGTGAAAAATCTGTCAACCAATTGGAGTAGTATTACGGACTTGGTGAACCGTTCAAATCGTATAGTAGCAATAGTTTTGATCTTGGTTTATAGTGTTATCTTAATGATTTTAGTCATAGCAAGTTTGTTCTTGGTTCAGTCTCTCGCCCCTGTCCTTGCCATTAGCTTGGGAGTAGGAGTTCTTATCCTCTTGCTTGGTCTTGCTATTTTTGGCTATCATTACTACCTGTCACGCATATTGGCAGAGATAGAAAAAAGATGAGGTAGTTGGTCGCTTGCTTGATAAATTTTATAAAAAGAAATGAAGCTGAGCAAAAAAACCACTTCTAACTATCAAAAAGCGAGTATTTCCGTAGATGGAGATACTCGTTTTTCTATGCCATTTTTCTTATCATAAGAACAAAACGACTAGAAATTTATAACAATGTATAGATCCTACAGCATCAATTGCTTAAATTTGGGACTAGATTTTATCTATGATGTTTTGAAGATTAATGGAGCTTGAGATGTTTGCTATTTATGGATAGTGTACAAAGTAAATTGTTACTGGCGAGCTCTCTCATGCTTCTGGTGCTGCCTTTCATCTAGTTATTCTTATAAAAATCCGTTTTTATACTAAATGAAAAACAAAGAGCAAACTAGGAAGCTAGCCTCAGGTTGCTCAAAGCACCGCTTTGAGGTTGCAGATAAAGC
>JAWHFN010000159.1:0-3719 GCA_032565555.1 Streptococcus mitis
GAGTTAAATGGTACACTTCTGAAGGTGAAGAATATGCAGAAGTAACAGCCCATGACTTTGTAACAGGATTGAAACACGTAGCTGACGGTAAGTCAGACGGTGTCTCTCTCATCCAAAATTCAATTAAGGGCTTGGATGCCTACATGACTGGTGAGACCAATGATTTCTCTACAGTTGGTGTTAAGGCCTTGGATGATTATACAGTTGAATATACCCTAAACAAACCAGAAAGTTTCTGGAATTCTAAAGTTACAACAGCGACGATGTTGCCTGTAAATGAAGAGTTTTTGAAGGCATCAGGTAAAGATTATGGAGCAGTTACTCCAGCAGGGATTCTTTACAATGGTCCTTATATCTTGAAGACCTTGACGTCTAAATCGTTGATTGAATACGAGAAAAATCCAAACTACTGGGATAAAGAAAAGGTAAAAATTGAAAAGGTCAAATTGACCTACTACGATGGTTCAGATCAGGAATCCTTGATTCGTAGCTTCTCTTCAGGTGCCTATACGACAGCCCGTCTCTTCCCAAGTAGCTCAAACTTTGCTTCTACTTTGGAACAATACGGAGATAAAATCACTTATAGCCCACAGGACTCAAGTAGCTATTACTTCACCTTTAACGTAAATCGTCAGTCATATAATAAAACTGCGAAAACAAGTGAAGAGCAAAAGACTTCTACAAAAGAAGCTATGCTTAATAAGGACTTCCGTCAGGCTATCAACTTTGCCTTCAACCGCCATTCTTATGCTGCCCAGCTAAATGGTGAAGACGGTGCGGACAAGATTATTCGTAACAGCCTTGTTCCTGACAACTTTGTACAAGCAGGGGGTAAGAACTTTGGTCAAATCGCTCAAGCTGAGTTGGTGAACTATGGTGACCAGTGGAAAGGCGTTGAGTTAGTGGATGGTAAGGATTCTATCTACAACCCTGACAAGGCTAAAGCAGCCTTTGAAAAAGCTAAGAAAGACTTGGAATCTAAAGGGGTAAGCTTCCCAATTCACTTGGATGTTCCAGTTGAACAAACTGATACCATCGCCGTTCAACAAAGTAACTCTTTCAAACAGTCAATCGAATCAACTCTTGGTGCTGAAAATGTTGTTATCGACGTTCTTCAAATGACAGATAATGAAAAGGAAACAATTACTTCACAAGCGCGTGTTCCTTCTCAAAAAGACTATGATTTGAACAGTACAGGATGGGCTCCAAGTTATCAAGACCCAGCATCTTACTTGAATATCATGGATCCTAAATCAGGTTCTGCTATGAAACACCTTGGTATTACTAAAGGGAAAGATAAGGATGTCGTAGCGAAACTTGGTTTGGACCAGTATAAGAAATTATTGGATGATGCCGATTCAGAAACTACAAATCTTGAAGAACGCTATGAAAAATATGCCAAGGCTCAAGCTTGGTTGACAGATAGTTCATTATTGATGCCAACAGCCTCATCTGGTGGTTCTCCAGTTGTAAGTAATGTCGTGCCATTCTCAAAACCATACTCACAAGTTGGTATTAAGGGTGACCCATATATCTTTAAAGGAATGAAATTGCAAAAAGATATCGTTACAACAAAAGAATATGAAGAAGCAATGAAAAAATGGCAAAAAGAAAAATTGGAATCAAACGGTAAGTACCAAAAAGAACTAGAAAAACACATTAAATAAAGCAGAAAACTCTATATCAGACTTGGAATGATATAGAGTTTTTTCTTGCTAGTTTTGGGATTTTCTTGTAAAATAGAAAAAGTGAAGAGAGGTATGAAATGAGTAAGAAAGATAAAAAAATCGAAATTCAAGTAGCAGATGCCAAAGTTAATGTTGGTAAAGACAGTTTTGAAGGTTATACCTTGACTATCGGTAAAAAAGTTATCGGAGAAATTGCCGAATTAGACGGACAATTTGCCATCATAAAGAATGGGAATGTCGATAGTTTTTATAAAAAATTGGAAAAAGCTGTGGAAATTTTGATTGAAAATTATAATTTAGCAAAATAAGTCTTGTTTTTTTGAAATTTTCATGATATAATAGTCCATGTTGATTGTAGGAGAGATAGCGAAGAGGCTAAACGCGGCGGACTGTAAATCCGCTCCTTCGGGTTCGGGGGTTCGAATCCCTCTCTCTCCATTTCATCAATGGGGTATAGCCAAGCGGTAAGGCAAGGGACTTTGACTCCCTCATGCGTTGGTTCGAATCCAGCTACCCCAGTTCTTAGGTAATAATCAAGATAAAAAGCAAAATATCTTAGGGTATTTTATTTTTATAATTGAAAGACGTGAACGATATGAACATGTTCTTGCGGGTGCTTAGGAAAAAAATTATAAGTATGTCAAGTTTAAAAAAACTTGATTGTTGGAGGATTTTTTAGATGAACGAATTTGAAGATTTGCTAAATAGCGTTAGCCAAGTTGAGACTGGTGATGTTGTTAGTGCTGAAGTATTGACAGTTGATGCGACTCAAGCTAACGTTGCAATCTCTGGAACTGGTGTTGAAGGTGTCTTGACTCTTCGCGAATTGACAAATGATCGCGATGCAGATATCAATGACTTTGTTAAAGTAGGAGAAGTATTGGATGTTCTTGTACTTCGTCAAGTAGTTGGTAAAGATACTGATACAGTTACATACCTTGTATCTAAAAAACGCCTTGAAGCTCGCAAAGCATGGGACAAACTTGTTGGTCGCGAAGAAGAAGTTGTTACTGTTAAAGGAACTCGTGCCGTTAAAGGTGGACTTTCAGTAGAATTTGAAGGTGTTCGTGGATTCATCCCAGCTTCAATGTTGGATACTCGTTTCGTACGTAACACTGAGCGTTTTGTAGGTCAAGAATTTGACGCTAAAATCAAAGAAGTTGACGCTAAAGAAAACCGCTTCATCCTTTCACGTCGTGAAGTTGTTGAAGCAGCTACAGCAGCAGCTCGCGCTGAAGTATTCGGTAAATTGGCTGTTGGTGATGTAGTAACTGGTAAAGTTGCTCGTATCACAAGCTTCGGTGCTTTCATCGACCTTGGTGGTGTTGACGGATTGGTTCACTTGACTGAATTGTCACACGAACGTAACGTATCACCAAAATCAGTTGTAACTGTTGGTGAAGAAATTGAAGTGAAAATCCTTGATCTTAACGAAGAAGAAGGACGTGTATCACTTTCACTTAAAGCAACAACACCTGGACCATGGGATGGCGTTGAGCAAAAATTGGCTAAAGGTGATGTAGTAGAAGGAACAGTTAAACGTTTGACTGACTTCGGTGCATTTGTTGAAGTATTGCCAGGTATCGATGGACTTGTTCACGTATCACAAATTTCACACAAACGTATTGAAAATCCAAAAGAAGCTCTTAAAGTTGGTCAAGAAGTTAAAGTTAAAGTTCTTGAAGTTAACGCAGATGCAGAGCGCGTATCACTTTCTATCAAAGCTCTTGAAGAGCGTCCAGCTCAAGAAGAAGGACAAAAAGAAGAAAAACGTGCTGCTCGTCCACGTCGTCCAAAACGTCAAGAAAAACGTGATTTCGAACTTCCAGAAACACAAACAGGATTCTCAATGGCTGACTTGTTCGGTGATATCGAACTTTAATCAAATTGAAAATTCACAAAATCCTTTGTTTACTAAACAAGGGATTTTTCTGGCTCTTTGTCAACTGTAGTGGGTTGAAGAAAAGCTAAGATCTAGAAAGGACGAAATTTGTCCTTTCTTTTTTGATATTGAGAACGATAAAAATTCGG
>JAWHFN010000160.1:0-3661 GCA_032565555.1 Streptococcus mitis
GTTCGTAAAGAACACGTTCGACTTCCACTCCAAACTGGAAATCCAGAACTTGATTTCCTAAATGAACTCTATACCACTGCTTTGCGAGATGGTGTGTCTCCTTATAGTTTACAGGTAGAAAATGGTAGTTTTGTGATTCCTCATGGCGACCACAATCACTACATCAAGGTTCAAACGAAGGGCTATGAAGTAGCTTTGAAAAACAAGATTCCAGCCCTACAATCCAATTATCAACCTGGAGCTTTTGATGAGAAGGCAGTCTTGGAAAAAGTAGATCAACTTCTAGCTGATAGCAGAAGTATCTACAAAGACAAGCCTATCGAACAAAGACAGATTGAGTTAGCCTTAGGTCAGTTTACTGAAAACATGAAGAAACTGGCAACTAACTCTACAGCAGGTTATCTTGCGACACTTGATCTCTTTGATAAGCAATATATCCATATTGATGAGAGTGTCAAGCCTACTGAAACAAGTGCTTTAGATAAAAAATATCAAGCCTTGATTGATAAAATCAATACACTGGATACAGACTCTTATGGACTTCCAAAGAAAGATCTTCTCGTTCGACTCCAAGAATCTAAATTGGCTAAAGATGAGGCTGGTTTAGCAGCGGTTGAATCACAACTTCAAGCTCTTCAAGACTTTAATGACCGAACAGGCGTTACAACAGTGGAATACATCAAGTATTTCTACGAACATGTAAATGACGGTCGTTTGAGTGATGAACTTCGAAACAAAGTAGCTCAGTTGACTTGGACCCTGTATCAATCTCAATCCTTCCTTAAGGCAGCAGAATTGAACAAATTATTCCCAAGCATCTATCAGGCAAAACAAGAAGTGGAAGAAGCTTTGAAAGCTCAGCCAACTACTGCGAAATCAAGTCAGACAGTTCTAGATACTGAAAAAGTTGATAATCAAAGTGCCAAGACAGCTATTTATGGCTTCTTGAAAGAATTGTATGGAGACTTTATGCCTGAAGAGCATATGAATCATGTCAGCAAGGAACAAGTAGAAAGTCTTTTGAGCAAGGCAACTCAACTCTTAGAGCAAATCCAAGAAGAAGGAATTAGACAATCTTTGGCAGAAGAAGTAGAAAATCTCAAAGCTGCTACAAACAAGGCTGATGCAGATTTGGATGAAGTAAACAGCCAGGTGAAAGATGTCTTGACTCGTATCGCTAGTGCCCTTCAACAAGAGAAAGAAAATGCTGAGCAAGATCCTCAGACACTTGTACTCTATCAAAAACTTTATGATATCCTCATGTCACTTCACGCTTACTTAGAAAACAATAAGGGTTCTGATGAGAACTTTGATAAGGTGGATACTCTACTAGATCAACTTTCTGCTAAGAGTAAAGATAAAGCTGCTTTACTTGAATTGACAAAAGCTATTCTGATCTTGAATCAAGAAATCAAGTCAAAATCAAGCGCGAGTGAAGAAGCAAGTCCAGCAACAAATGCTGAAGCAAATGGTGATAAGATAAGTCCCGAAACTGAAACATTAGCAACTGCAGAATCTAACAGTGAAACTGCCAGTGACGAAAACAAACCGAGCAACGCAACAGATTCTAAATCTGCTGAATCAGTTCCAGAAAAGGAAACAGCAGAATCTACAACAAGTACTGGAAATTAAGAAAAACCAGTAGAATAAAAAAGTTGGTAGATAAAAAGTTTGTGGTCGTAGATCTAGGAGATTTTCCCATTCAAGTCTGTTTCCTATTTCTCATTGTAATTATAAACCATGGCAACATAAGAAAACGAGCATTTCCAACTGAGGAGGTGCTCGTTTTTTGATAGTTAGAAGTAGTTTTTATCCGTCTATTTAGAGTTGATTACAAGAAATTATTGACTTGAATGTGGATATAAGATTTATTCACTGATTATAATGTTTAAATAGTGCTCCAAAGCAAAGAATTATCCTCATGAGTATGAATCTTATAAATTAACTACCTCCAAACCATGTTCTGTCAAGCGGTAGATGCTTGAACAGATCTCTTTTAAGAACCGACGGTCATGCGAAACAGTGATGAGACCGCCTGGATAGGTTGCAAAGAGTTTTCTGATTTGGGGTTGAGAAGTTGGAGAAAAGTTTCGTGTAGGTTCATCCAACAGGAGAAAGTTTGGTTTGCACAAGACTAAATCCAAAAGCAGGAGTTTACCCTGTTGTCCGCCAGATAAGGAGTGAATTTGATGCTGCATTTCTGGATAACTGAAATTGAGACTGGCTAAGTGAGATTGGATTTTTTGTAGTTCCTCTTTTTCCCCAGTTTTGCTGAGATAGGCTATTGGTGATAAATCCAATTGCAGTTTTTTGTGGTAATCTTGTGGCATAAAACCAAGCGAAATTTCTCTTTTGGCGCTAAGCAGCTGTTGAAACTTGGCTAGCAGAGTCGATTTCCCAATACCATTTGGGCCAATGATACCGATTTTTTCTTGGCCACGAACAGTTAGTTGAAGTCCTTGAGCCAAAACTCGCTCACCAATGGACAAATTCTCTTTTTCCAGTTGGATTAAGACTTTAGATGCCGGTAATGGCTGTATATCTGAGAAAAAAAGTCTGATTTCTTCCTCTTCAAGTGGTTTTTGGGTCATGGACTGAGCTGTCTTTTCAAAGCGTTTTTCTTGAGAGAGAACATTTTTCATCTTTTTAGCTAATAAGCGACCGGCAGTACTGTCTTTGGTAGCTCGAAGGGCAGTTTCTACATTTTGCTTGACCAGGCGATGCTTTTTCATGGTTTTGTCATAGGCTCTCTGGTCGTTAGCAGCTTGCTGGCTTTGTCTGACAAAATTAGCCTTTCTCTGCTCACTATAACTATCATAGTCTAAGTGCTCTACTAACGTTTCTGCTTCTTTACGGTGCTTGACCAGTCGCAAGTGAACAATAGTGTCTGCCGTTTGAGAAAGAAAGTCTTCATCATGGGAGATGAAAATAACAGTTTGCCTCATCTTCTGTATCTGTCTTTTTAGCCAATCAACCGTCTCAAGGTCTAGGTCATTTGAAGGTTCATCTAAAAATAGGATTTCAAAGGGTTTAGCTAACTCATGGATGAGCTGAATTTTCAAAGCTTCACCCCCTGATAGACTACCAATCTCTTGGTCGCTTGCGAAACGATTGCTATCAAAATGCAACTCCTCAGCCAAACGATAGAGGACACTGTAATCTAAATCGATAGTATCTAAAAAGAAGTAGTCGTGTAGAGTTTTCTTTTTCAGGTCCTCAGGGACTTTTTGAGGAATGTAGGCTATTGACTGAATGTCAGACAGGATGTCACCCCTGATAGTGAAATCATGCAAAGCTTCCCCCATTAAAGTTTTAAGTAAGGTGGATTTGCCATTTCCTTCTTCGCCAATAATAGCTACCTTTTCCTCATCCTGGATGGTCATGCTTAGATCAGAGACAAGGTCTCGTAAATCTTTTTTTTGTGTGATGGTCAGGTGATTGATTTTTATCATATGATTGCCCTTTCTAGAATGTCAATAGTGCATAACAAAAAGCTCTACTTTATCTAGTAGAGCCAAAGTTTATGTCAAAAAAACTCTATTAATACTCTTCGAAAATCTCCTCAAACCACGTCAGCGTCGCCTTACCGTAGATATATGTAACTGACTTCGTCAGTCTTATCTACAACCTCAAAGCAGTGCTTTGAGCAACCTGCGGCTAG
>JAWHFN010000161.1:0-3628 GCA_032565555.1 Streptococcus mitis
CAAATCGGTTATCGAAAACCTTATGAAGAATTGGGATTGAAATAGTTTTTATCTATCTCTTTGATAGATAAAATATATAACCTCCCTGTTTCAAAGTATGATAAACTAGTAGGTAGATAAAGTCTGTATCTGACCGTAGCAAATAATTTCATTGACGGCAGAAGTATGGTAGAATGAATCATTATCAGGAGAGGATGTTTTTATGAATGTTACAACGATTTTAGCATCAGATTGGTACCAAAACTTGATGCAATTGATTCCGGATGGTAAGCTTTTTAGCCTGCGTTCGGTCTTTGATGGAATTCCGAGAATTGTTCAACAACTTCCAACAACGATTATGTTGACCATTGGTGGTGCCCTTTTTGGCTTGGTTTTGGCGCTTCTTTTTGCCATTGTGAAAATCAATCGTGTCAAGATTTTATATCCCTTGCAGGCCTTCTTTGTTAGTTTCTTAAAAGGGACACCGATTTTGGTGCAACTCATGTTGACCTACTACGGAATTCCTTTGGCTTTGAAAGCCCTCAATCAGCAATGGGGGACTGGTCTCAATATCAATGCTATTCCAGCTGCAGCTTTTGCGATTGTCGCCTTTGCTTTTAATGAGGCAGCTTATGCTAGTGAAACCATTCGTGCAGCCATTCTCTCAGTCAACCCTGGTGAGATTGAGGCGGCACGCAGTCTGGGTATGACCCGAGCACAAGTTTATCGACGAGTGATTATTCCAAATGCGGCAGTTGTGGCGACTCCAACATTGATCAATTCCCTCATCGGCTTGACCAAGGGTACGTCCCTAGCCTTTAGTGCTGGTGTTGTGGAAGTCTTTGCCCAAGCTCAGATTTTAGGTGGAGCTGATTACCGCTATTTTGAACGCTTTATTTCCGTTGCCCTTGTTTATTGGGTAGTCAATATTGGAATTGAAAGCCTCGGTCGTTTCATCGAGAGAAAGATGGCTATTTCTGCACCTGATACAGTGCAAACAGATGTGAAAGGAGACCTTCGTTAATGATTAAGATTTCGAATTTAAGTAAATCCTTTTCAGGACAGACTGTCTTGGATCATCTGGACTTGGATATTCAAAAAGGGGAAGTTGTAGCCTTGATTGGTTCTTCAGGAGCTGGAAAATCAACCTTCCTTCGCAGTCTCAATTATCTTGAAACACCTGACAGTGGCTCTATTCAGATTGATGATTTTTCAGTTGATTTTTCTAAAATCACTCAAGAAGAAATCCTTGCTCTACGCCGTAAGTTGTCTATGGTTTTCCAACAGTTTAATTTGTTTGAACGCCGAACAGCACTTGATAATGTAAAAGAAGGCTTGGTTGTTGTCAAGAAATTATCTGACCAAGAAGCGACTAAGATTGCCAAGGAAGAGTTGGCTAAGGTTGGGCTTTCTGACCGTGAAAACCATTACCCTCGCCATTTATCAGGTGGACAAAAGCAACGGGTTGCCTTAGCGCGTGCGCTTGCTATGAAACCAGATGTCTTGCTCTTAGACGAACCAACTTCAGCCCTTGACCCAGAATTGGTCGGTGAAGTAGAAAAGTCTATTGCAGATGCTGCTAAGTCAGGTCAAACCATGATTTTGGTCAGTCATGACATGTCCTTTGTAGCCCAAGTGGCTGATAAGATTCTCTTCTTAGATAAGGGGAAAATCATCGAGTCTGGAACACCGGATGAGATTATCCACCATCCTAAAGAAGAGCGGACAAAAGAATTCTTCGCTAGTTACAAACGGACTTATATTTGATATAATAGATAAAGAAAAACTCAGTTAGCTGGACTAGCTGAGTTTACTCTTTAAAAAAGATAGAAATGAGAGAAATCATGCTACTGCAACTATTTTCTTTATATTTCGAGAGTTTGATCTTGACCACCATCCTCGTCCTGATTTTTTTAGGGATTTGGATTGGACTAAGAGCCATGTCGGGAGTTGATAAGACAGCCAAGGCTCGCCAAGCCCATCTCTATGATATGATTATGATTGGAGTCTTGGTTGTTCCAGTATTATCCTTTGCGGTTATGAGTTTAATTCTTGTTTTCAAGGCATAATCCTTGCTTGATTGACAAAAAAGAGTTAGAATAAAGATAGTTACAACAAGAAAGAAGGAATCTATATGTACGATACTATTATTATCGGTGCTGGACCTGCAGGTATGACTGCAGCCTTGTATGCTGCTCGAAGCAATCTGAAAGTAGCTTTGATTGAAGGTGGTCTGCCAGGTGGTCAGATGAATAATACCTCTGATATCGAAAATTACCCAGGATACGCTAATATTAGTGGGCCAGAATTGGCAGAAAAGATGTTTGAACCGCTTGAAAATCTTGGTGTTGAGCACATTTATGGTTATGTTGAAAATGTCCAAGATCATGGTGATTTTAAGAAAGTGATTACTGATGGCCAAACATATGAAACTCGTACCGTTATCGTAGCGACTGGTTCTAAACACCGTCCTTTGGGAGTACCTGGAGAAGAAGAACTGAATAGTCGTGGTGTTTCATACTGTGCCGTGTGTGATGGTGCTTTCTTCCGTGACCAAGATTTGTTGGTAGTTGGTGGCGGAGATTCAGCTGTTGAAGAAGCCCTCTTCTTGACTCGCTTTGCTAAGACTGTTACCATTGTTCACCGCCGTGACCAACTTCGTGCCCAAAAGGTTTTACAAGATCGCGCCTTTGCGAATGAGAAAGTCAGCTTTATCTGGGATTCTGTAGTCAAGGAAATCAAGGGTGAAAACAGAGTAGAATCTGTCGTATTTGAAAATGTGAAAACAGGTCAAGTGACAGAACAAGCCTTCGGTGGCGTCTTTATCTATGTTGGTTTGGACCCTGTTAGCGATTTTGTTAAAGAATTGAATATTCAAGACCAAGCAGGCTGGGTTGTGACAGATAACCACATGAAAACTGCAGTTGATGGTATCTTTGCGGTTGGAGATGTTCGCTTGAAAGACCTTCGCCAAGTAACAACAGCAGTTGGAGATGGAGCTATCGCTGGTCAAGAAGCCTATAAATTTATCACAGAACATAGTTAATCATAAAAACGCATAGTATCAGATTTACAAAAAATTTGACACTATGCGTTTTATTGTGGGGAAAAATGAATTTCATTTTCTACTGAAATTGAGTTTTGCCAGCCTCTTATATTTTTAGAAAAATCCTTTAATCTTGCTAACGAGGCCATCTAGACCTTCTGAACCAGAAATCAACTGCTGAGCTTGAGAGAAGTATTCTCCAAGTTGTTCTTGATTTTCTGCAACGAATGTTTTAGCAGCTTCGAAATCTTTTGTTTCGATTAATTCTTTTACTTGGTTAAACAAATCTAATGGGTTCATCCTATTTCTCCTTTTATGTACTTAATTATTTAACCATCTTTATGATAAAAAATCAACAGTTGCTGCTTTTGGCTAGGACCTGTTTTTATCTACAAGTCCTCATAACTAAGATTCTAACTACCAAAACAAGGTGGACATAAAAATGTTCGGGTTTTTCTAGTGTATCCATGAAATAAAAACGGATACATGGTATAATAGAAATAGCTCTTTAATGGAGGTGTTTGAGTGGAAAATCTGAAGAAAATGGCAGGTATCAAGGCTGCTGAGTATGTCAAGGATGGCATGGTAGTCGGACTTGGAACG
>JAWHFN010000162.1:0-3616 GCA_032565555.1 Streptococcus mitis
AGTCCTCAGAGTACTTAGCAACCATTTTCTCAACGCTGGAAGCATCGATACGATTAGGAACACCTCGATAGAGAGTTAGAAAGAGTGCAATGTCCGTCTTTTCAGTCTTATAGCGTTGATTACGAATGGCCAGATAATTTTCTAGATAAGGCTTAGCAAAGGCAGCGACATTTACCGAATCACGTTTGCCACCTTTTCGAGTGACATCGATAACCATCATTTTAAGATTGAGATCTCTTAGATCCAGATTAACAGCTTCAGATAAGCGAACACCCGATGCCAAGAGAAGGGCAATAATGGCCAAATCACGTTCTTTATTTTTGTTGAATGATGAGAGAGCTCGATTAGAGAGCTGTTGTGGGTACTCTTGGTCAATATAAGTAAGAAAACCTTCTGTTTCATCACCAAGAAAGAGTTTTTGCTTGATATTTTCAGCTCTGGCAGCAAGTGTCTCTTTCTTTTTCTTGGTTGAAACTTTCTTCATTACATTTCGATAGAAATAAGGTTCTCCCTGATCGTTTTCAACTTCCTCGGTCAGATACTTGTAAAGACTAGAAAGTGCTGACAAGGTCCGATTGATAGTTGTCTGTGAAACACCTTGCTTGGTTGTATTAGCATTCAGTAAAGGACGTTCACGTAGGTAAAGGATAAAGGATTCCATGTCTTTCTTAGACATATTTTCCAAGACAGATAAAGAAATATCAGATATTTTATCGGCATTTGAGATACCAGACTCTAAAACCCAGCTGAAAAATCGATCATATTCCTTGAGGTATTCGTACAAGGTTGTAAAACTGTAAGGAACAGCAAGCTTAGATTGGTAATATTCAAGAACATACCAGGGCATGATTTGTTTTAGTTTGTCGATTCGTTCCAGTAAAATCTCACGTTTCATGTATTTTCTCCATAAATAAGTCTACAAGTAGTATAGCATAGACTTATTTGTTTTTCAAGAAAATTATAGTTTTTCAGAAAGATGTTGTAGGAGTTTTTTAAAGTGATAAAAAGACTTAGACCTGCAAACAAAACAGATCATAACTAAAAAATTTTTTTGTACAAAAATAGCTAAAAATGTACGTTATCAAAGTGAAAACTGGAAATTTTTTAGTGCTTATTATCCTGATTTAATCAAAGTCTTTCTAACAACAAAAAACCACTTTAAAAAGTCATTCAATGACCATTAAAGTGGTTTAAAATAAAACTTTAATCAAAGAATTTATTATTGTTAACTACTCTTTTAAAACTTCTTCGATAATCTGTTTAACGTTTTTACTGCTTAACTGAGTATGAAATGTTACCGTATATCCATCAATGGTAAGTTGCTTAAAGAAAGCTTCTGCACATTTTATTTTTGCATCTTCTATTCCACGGAGTGTAGATTTTTTTCTACAGACTTCGTCTCTACTACAATATTCAGTATTCCAATTAGAAATATCAATATTCACATTTTTATCCATACAGACAGATTTAATTAATCTTAAAAAATTTTTATCATTTATCACAGAGAGAAAATTATCATAACAGTTAATTATTTCCTTGTTATCAGAAAAAATAATCGGTATTTTACCGAGAGTCCTATTTAATTCATTCCCCTCACCCAAATAGCTTTCTTTTAATATATATCTATTCGCAAAGAGTTCTATCACAAAATCTCTTTTCATTTTTTTAACTAAGGTTTTTCTTTGATAATATTCTGAAATGAACACTCCAATGATCTCTGATGTAATTATGGAAGTGATTATAGTATTAATAAAATCCGTGTTGACAACAATATTCATTTTCAAATACCTTTCCTTATTTAACTAATAGTGCTAATTTACTGTTTTTCTAACAGGTTATCCTGAAAAAACTCAAAGTTGTTTAGAATACACAAAAGCACATTAAATAACTTTAAAAAATCTTTTTCAAAGAGTGGATGTTCCCACCGCCCATGACTAATCATATTCCTATTAGGTTCTTCTAGTGTAAAGTTGTCAGTATCATCAAAAAATCTGAATAACCAATGAAATAGACTGATATCAGAAAACGTTTTATTAACAATTTGACTATTTAATAAGTCGACAGATCTGTATCCCACAGGTATTCTTTTTTTATTTGAAAATTGTTCTGAAAATCTGTTTAATGCACCATCAATAGTTATAGTAGCAAGCGTATAAGCAGCGTAATAATTTTGGCTTCTATAACTTTCGATCATAGAATCTATCAGGGGTTCTGAGTAATACGTTGAATCTTTTAACTCTTGTATAAGCTCCTTATCTTCAAGATCTTCTTTTAATAGAGTTTGCCACTCCTTTATCAATACTTCAAAATCTATAGTGCAGATTGTTCGATAGTCATCACTATAGCTATGGTAGATTACCCAACCTTCTTCAGCAAGTTTTTCAATATTTAAAGTGATTGCTTCTGCTTCTGTTTCAGAATAAGGTTCATGGTATTTCTTTAAAAATTCTTTTAAACTTTCAGTAAAATTAAGAGCAGATTTATCAAGAATATTATGAATAGGCTCAAGTATTCGTGCAATATTATCTATTTGAGTTTTTAAAAGAATTGAACTAAATGCTGCTTCTGTATCAGATAGAATTTTAAGATATGTTTGATTATTTAGAATAGACGTGGCTGAGTTTATTTCTGTTAGAAACGGTTTAGTTGTTTCAGCTATTTGTTTAGAAAAATTAAAACTGGATAACGCAGCCTCAGCAGCTTTATTTGCTTGTAGCATACTATTTTGAACCTCAATCAACCTTGAATGATTAAGTGTCTCATGAAAAACTCTTAGGGCTTCTGTAAGGTTATTGTTTTGAACTGGGACTTTATCAATAGTCAATTTATCTTTTTGAACTTCACTATGATTGTTTTCCATAGGGCTATTTCTTTCTATATGTTATGTTTTAATTATACCACTAAGTATTCAACATTTACGAGTTTTGTAATGATTAAAAAAGAAATATTTTCATAAAAAATGTACAATTGAACGTATTAATATTTTTTACCAAAATGTACTTTATAAATGATACTTATTGAACGCTTCTAAATCAAAAAATGTACTTTATCCAATCTTAAAATAAAGTACATTTCGATTATAAAGTACATTTTTCAAAGAGTGTACATTACCCCTTAAACTCAGTCGTATTAAGGGTTTATCCACTGTCTAGGTAAAAGTACAAAAATTTCCAGTTTTCGGATCTAAATCTTTGGAATTACATTGTGAATTATTAGCTAGTGCTTTTTCTAGTTTCCAAATACTAAACCAGAATGAAATAGTCAACAGAATAAGGAAAATGATAAAGAACTCACCCACTAAACTTCTGTTAATACTACACAACTGAAGAGCTATATATAGTCTTATTTTTACCAAAGTTCAATTATTTGTATGTGAAATGTTTTATCAGTAAAAAAGAGGGGAAGTCCCCCTCTCAAGATTTTATTTGACTGCTTCTTTCAAAGCATCTACCTTGTCCAAACGTTCCCATGGAAGGTCGATATCTGTACGTCCCATGTGTCCATAAGCTGCTGTTTGACGGTAAATTGGACGCTTAAGGTCCAGCATTTGGATAATCCCTGCAGGGCGAAGGTCAAAGATTTGACGAGTTGCTTTTTCAAGCTTGCTTTCAACTAC
>JAWHFN010000163.1:0-3606 GCA_032565555.1 Streptococcus mitis
TATTTTTCTCCTTTCGCTTTACAATTGGCTTGAACACCTTTATTGTATCGCGTTTGGAGTTTTTTGGTATAACCTTCGACACACGAGGCTGGGCAAAAAGTCTTTAAAATCAGAAAAACGCATAATATCAGATGTGCTAAAATCTTGATATTATGCGTTTTATTGTGGAAAGATTTTTTTCGTTTTTTACTAAAATTGAGTTTTTACCAGTCTATTTTAAAATGTTTGGCGTTTTGCTTTACGCTCTGCACGACCGCGAGCTCGATTTTCGGCACGCTTGGTTTTGCGGCGTTTTTCATCAACCGCCCATTGAATTTTCTTCTTATAACCTGGTTTGACTTTTTTCTTTTTCTTTTTGACCAAGCCAATCATTTCGATATCAAGCTTGTCCTGCTTCTTTTCACGATTAGCACGACGATCTCGGTCATAAGTATCTTGAAATTCCCCGTCTTTAACCATTTTCGGAGTAAACTTAATTCCTAATTTCTCCAACTCACGGATATCCGAGTCATCGCTTGGCTGGTAAAGAGTAATAGCTGTACCTGGTAGGCCGTTTCGTCCAGTTCGACCAACACGGTGCACAAAGAAGGATAAATCTTGCGGAATGGCATCATTGATGACATGGCTGACACCTTCAATGTCAATCCCACGCGCCGCCAAGTCTGTTGCGACAATGTACTCAAAATCCAGATTTTTCACCTGATTCATGATTCGCTTGCGCTCACGAGGGGCAATATCACCATGGATTTTTGCCACCTTCAAGCCTTGAGCAGTCAAGTATGAATGCAATTCATCAGCACGCGTTTTAGTGTTGACAAAAATCATTGCCAAATAAGGCTGCATCAACTGAGTCAACTGATAAATTTGAGCATTCTTGTCACGTCCCTTAGTAGAAATCAACCAATTATCAATAGTGTCAGAAATAACCGTTTTGGTCTTGATTTTCTCCATAACAGGATTTGACAAGTATTTTTTCAAGAATGGTTGCAACTTTTGTGGAATAGTTGCTGAGAAGACCATGAATTGCAAGTCTTTTGGAAGGCTGCCAGCAATCTTATCAACAGTTTCCAAGAATCCCATATCCAAGGTCATGTCTGCTTCATCAACAACAAATGTCTTGGCTTTATGAATAGCTAAATCACCAGATTTAACCAAATCGTAGATACGGCCTGGCGTTCCGATGACAATATGAGGCTGGTTGCTTGCCAATTTCTCAATCTGGCGAGCCTTATCCGTACCACCCACATAATTAACTACACGAACTTCCACTTCTGAGTGGGCAGCAATCTGACGGGCTGCTTGGTAAATTTGAGTAGCCAACTCACGACTCGGTGCAGTAATGACTGCTTGTACACTATCGCTAGCTTCATCTAGTTGCTGGAAAATCGGTAACAAGAAAGTGTGAGTCTTACCTGAACCTGTTTTTGATTCACCGACTAGGTCACGACCTGCCAAAACAATAGGAATTAACTTATCTTGCACCTCTGTTGGAGTTGTAAATTTCAGCTCCTCCAAGGCTTCTCTAATATAGTTTTTAAATTGAAATTTCGTAAATGACATAATATCCTCGATTCTATCTATCTTATCAATTATACCACATTTTATTCCATTTCAGTAGTCTCACTTATTTAGGCTATTTCCAGTACCTTTTCTAGTCAGAAAAAGGCTGGAATTTTATAATCCCAACCTCTTTTCATACTCAATGAAAATTAAAGAGCAAACTAGGAAACTAGCCGCAGGCTGTACTTGAGTACGGCAAGGCGACGTTGACGTAGTTTGAATTTGATTTTCGAAGAGTATCAGTTATTATTTCCAGTTTAAAATAGCATTCAAGCCATAGTGATCACTCACTTGTGGACTCTTGTTACCATCAAATACGACATGTAAATTTTCCACCTCTAACTCTTTGGTAGTAAACACATAGTCGATTCGAAGGGGTTCTGTATTTCCCTTCCAGCCATCAATTTCTGGTGGAACGGTATAGCTACCGCTTTTCTCTTGAGCAACTTCAAAGGCGTCTTGTAAGCCTAATGGACTAGCTAAAATAGCTTGGTAGCCTTCCTGACCTGCTGGATTGTTGAAATCTCCAGCTAGCAAAAGCGGCTTGTTCAATTCTTTCAAGACAGCTTCAAATCGTGCCCATTCTTCTTGGAAACCTTTATCCCACCAAGAGAGATGAACACTGGCAACTGCAAGCTCCTGACCATCGACTACAGTTTCAGCCAAGGCAACGCGACGAGTATGATAGTCTGTTGGATCATCCACATCTGAAACTAAAATTTCTCTGGCTTCAATAGGTGTTTTAGACAAGATAGCCACACCTTCGTGGTAGCGATCATAACCGATATGGTTATAGGCCCAGGTCCAGTAGTAATTTTTCCCTTGCTCAGACAACTTTTCAACCAAGAGTCTAACATAGTGGTCTTGATGAATAGGCTCAGCTGCTGGCAAAGCTTGATAAAGATCATTAACCTCCACCTCTGGCGATGTAATCTCCTGATTGATTTCTTGGAAACAAATCAAATCATAGTCCTTTTCAAGAATATCCTCAAGCAAAATCTGGAATTTTTCCTCTGCTTCTTTCTCCATCCAACTGTGAGTATTGAGTGTTAAAAATTTCATGCTTTTCTCCCAAAATAAGAGGTTGG
The DNA here is from genome assembly GCA_032565555.1 of Streptococcus mitis. Classification (GTDB taxonomy): domain Bacteria; phylum Bacillota; class Bacilli; order Lactobacillales; family Streptococcaceae; genus Streptococcus; species Streptococcus mitis_DM. The sequence continues at coordinate 2,649 of JAWHFN010000163.1, forward strand.
AATACAGCTTCCAACCTCAAGTATATTACAATTCTACTTTAGCAACTGCTGTTTTAGCTGCAAGAGAACCTGTTTTTTCTAATTTAACTGATTTAATTGCATCACCATTTGTGAAGACAACTACTGTTGAAGTTTCACGTCCTGCTGCACGGATAGCATCCAAGTCAGCTGTGACAAGGAGATCACCTGCTGCAACTTTTTGCCCTTCAGCAACATGAACTGTAAATGGTTTACCTTCAAGACTTACTGTGTCCAAACCAATGTGAACCAATACTTCAAGACCTGCTTCAGTCACAATACCAAGAGCATGTTTTGTTGGGAAGATGCTTGATACAGTACCTGAAACTGGAGATACAATGTTTCCATTTGCAGGTTCTACTGCAAATCCATCACCCATCATTTTTTGAGCAAATACTGGATCTTTTACTTGTTCCAAAGCAACAACTTGACCGTCTGCTACTGAGTAAACTTCCTCAGTAAGACCTTTGAAGTGAACAGTGTTTTGTTGTGCTTCAGTCATTTGGCTTGGAAGAGTTTCAGGAATGATTTCACCTGAATCAAGGATATCTTGGATATCAGATTTCAATACGTCAGCTTTTGGTCCGTAGATAGCTTGAACCCCTTGTCCTTTCATGACAAGACCCATAGCTCCTTCTGCTTTCCATTGCTCTGCATTTCCTACTTTATCTGCATCTTTAACAGTTACACGAAGACGAGTCATACATGCGTCAACATCAACGATGTTTGCACGTCCACCAAGAAGGTTAATAATGTTTACAGCTTGAGAACCTGCTGCAACTTTCACTTCACTGCTAGATTCTTCTGAACCTTCAGCAGTTTCGTAGTTTCCGTTACGCCCTGGAGTTGCGTAGTTGAATTTTTGAATCATGAAGTTTGCGATAAAGTACATGATTACAGCAAAGAGAACAGTTACCCAAACGAAGTTAACGATATCCAT
>JAWHFN010000164.1:0-3597 GCA_032565555.1 Streptococcus mitis
CTGGTGGTATCGCTGCTAAGAAAGACAATCCAGATCGCCAAGTATGGAACATCATGGGTGACGGTGCATTCAACATGTGCTACCCAGACGTTATCACAAACGTTCAATACGACCTTCCAGTTATCAACGTTGTCTTCTCAAATGGTAAATATGCCTTCATCAAGGACAAATACGAAGACACAAACAAACACTTGTTTGGTTGTGACTTCCCTAATGCTGACTATGCGAAAATCGCTGAAGCTCAAGGAGCTGTTGGATTTACAGTTGACCGTATCGAAGACATCGATGCAGTTGTTGCAGAAGCTGTTAAATTGAACAAAGAAGGTAAAACTGTTGTTATCGATGCTCGCATCACTCCACACCGTCCACTTCCAGTAGAAGTACTTGAATTGGATCCAAAACTTCACTCAGAAGAAGCAATCAAAGCCTTCAAGGAAAAATACGAAGCAGAAGAACTCGTACCATTCCGCCTCTTCTTGGAAGAAGAAGGGTTGCAATCACGCGCAATTAAATAATTTCTCTCGTCGAAAATCAAATGTAAACTGCGTTATCTTCACCTTGCCGTACTCCAGTACTGCCTGCGGTTTGATGCCTTGTTTATTCTTTGATTTTCATAGAGAGAAACTTGAAAAGATCGGAGCAATCCGGTCTTTTTCTGGAGGATAGTAAATGAATTTAAATCAATTAGATATTATCGTTTCAGATGTTCCCCAAGTCTGTGCTGACTTGGAGCGTATTTTGGATAAACAGGCAGACTATGTTGACCAAGGTTTTGCTCAGTTTACGATTGGCCGTCACTGTCTGATGTTGTCCCAAAATCATTTGATTCCTGTGGAAGATTTTCAGTCAGGAATCATTCTTCATATCGAGGTTGAGGATGTAGACCAGAATTACCAACGTTTAAAAGAGATCGGTGTCGAGATTTTACACGGTATTTGTGAAACGGATTGGGGAACAGAGTCCTTATTAGTTAAAGGCCCTGCTGGTCTAGTGATTGATTTTTATCGTATGAAATAAGGGGCTTAGTTATTTGAAGATAACCTTAATTATTCTTAAAACAGAATGTGAGAATATGAACTATTGAAAGATCGGAGCAATCCGGTCTTTTTATATAAAGAAATTGCATATATAAAAAAATTGCATATAAATAGTTGACAACGTTTTCTTAAAATTTTATAATAAAAATATAACAGCAGAAAATAAGACTGATATGGAAAGGAGAAATATTTTTTAAATAGCTGTAGTAAGTGAATTTTCTTATTTCACTGGAACTTGGGATTGAAATATCTCCATGAATAGATAGTAGGAGGAAAGAGATGCAAAAAAAGGATATTTATCTAATCTGTGTGACCATGATTATCTGTTCAATTATTATAGGTTTGATTGTAGGAAGTTTTATTTTGCATGGTCTTGAAGATATTGCAGCAATAATTAACCACGGCTTACTGACAATCAATCAGTCCATCCATTAATTTACAAGAGCTATTCATTTTTACATTTTATGAATTAAACAGATCGGAGCAATCCGGTCTTTTTCTTATCACAAGACTGTGATAGTTTACATTTTTATAACAAAATTCCCAAATTTTTGCTTGTTTTTGTATTAAACATAAAAGCAAGCTCAGCCCCATCATTACCCAGATAGTTTCAAACTTTTTATCTCCTTTTTAGTATAATAGAACTATCAAATCAAGTGAGGTAAGGTGATGACAGAAAGTCTACAATTTCCAGATGGTTTCCTCTGGGGCGGTGCTACGGCTGCTAATCAATGTGAGGGTGCTTATAATTTAGACGGTCGTGGATTGGCGAATGTGGATGTCGTCCCCATCGGTCCAGACCGTGAAGCCATTATCATAGGTCAGAAAAAGATGTTTTCGTTTGAGGAGGGCTATTTTTACCCAGCAAAAGAAGCCATTGATATGTACCATCATTACAAGGAAGATATTGCTCTTTTTGCAGAGATGGGTTTTAAGACTTATCGGCTTTCCATTGCTTGGACTCGGATTTTTCCTAAGGGTGACGAAACCGAGCCAAATGAAGCTGGTCTAGCCTTTTATGAGGATTTGTTTAAGGGATGTCACAAGTATGGAATCCAACCTCTGGTAACCATTACTCATTTCGACTGTCCTATGCACTTGATTGAAGAGTACGGTGGATGGCGCAATCGTCGGATGTTAGACTTCTATGAAAAACTTTGTCGCACACTCTTTACCCGCTATAAGGGTTTGGTCAAATATTGGCTTACCTTCAACGAAATCAACATGATTCTCCACGCCCCCTTTATGGGAGCTGGACTCTATTTTGAAGAAGGAGAAAATCAAGAACAGGTCAAATACCAAGCGGCTCACCATGAGTTGGTGGCTTCAGCCATGACGACTAAACTTGCCCACGAAATTGACCCAGAAAACAAGGTGGGATGTATGTTGGCCGCAGGGCAATACTATCCTAACACAGCCCATCCGAGAGATTACTGGGCAGCCATGGAGGAAGACCGCAAGAGTTACTTCTTCATTGATGTTCAAGCGCGTGGGGAATACCCAAATTACGCAAAGAAGCAGTGGGAGCGTGAGGGAATTGAGATTCAAATGACGGCAGAAGATTTGATTTTGTTGAAGAACAATACTGTTGACTTTGTTTCCTTCTCTTACTATGCAAGTCGAGTAGCCTCAGGTGATCCAGAAGTTAAAGAATTAACAGCTGGAAATGTTTTTGCCTCTCTCAAAAATCCCTATCTAGAATCCTCAGAATGGGGGTGGCAGATTGACCCACTTGGGCTTCGAATCACCCTCAATGCCATCTGGGATCGTTACCAAAAGCCAATGTTCATCGTAGAAAATGGACTCGGCGCTATGGATACACCGGATGAGAATGGTTATGTTGCAGATGACTATCGGATTGCTTACTTAGAAGCTCATATCAAGGCTATGCGAGATGCCATTTACCAAGATGGTGTTGACTTGCTTGGTTATACGACTTGGGGCTGTATCGATCTGGTTTCAGCTGGCACAGGGGAAATGAATAAGCGCTATGGCTTTATCTATGTGGATAGAGATAATGCTGGTTATGGAAGCCTCAAACGTAGCAAGAAGAAATCCTTTTACTGGTACAAGGATGTTATTGCGAGCAATGGTGCAAGCATTGAGTAGTGCACATTTGTTCACTATTTTTATAAAATCTTCTCCCTACTTTATATAATAGGAAAAAGAGTTCAATAAGACCTAGCTTTTTGATATAATGAGGGGAGAAAAATCAGACAGGAGATCGACATGTCAGAACCATTATTTTTACAATCAGTTATGCAAGAAAAAATCTGGGGTGGAACCAAGCTACGTGATGAGTTTGGCTACGACATCCCAAGTGAAAAAATCGGGGAATACTGGGCCATCTCAGCCCATCCCAATGGTGTCTCTAAAGTTGCCAATGGTCGCTACGAGGGAACAGATCTTGCTACTTTGTATGCGGAGTACCGTGAATTATTTGGCAATCGTCCTGAGCCTGTATTTCCACTTTTGACTAAGATTCTGGATGCCAACGACTGGCTCAGCGTCCAAGTTCATCCAGATGATGCTTATGGACTCGAGCATGAAGGCGAACTTG
>JAWHFN010000165.1:0-3580 GCA_032565555.1 Streptococcus mitis
AGCCCAAGTTTGCTCAATAGGATTCAAATCTGGTGAATAAGATACTAGAGGTAAGAAAAAGTGTCTATCTTGGATACACAGTTCATCCAAGATATGTTTGGGACGAAAACTAGCATTGTCCATAACAATAACATGAGGTGTCTTCAAATCAGGCAAGAGCTGCGTTTTGAACCACTCCACAAAGAAATCACTCGTCATACTTTCCTTGTAAATCATGGGAGCTATAAACTCTCCGTCTACTTGTCCTGAAACAATTGAAGTCCGCTCAAAACGCCGTCCGCTAATCTTTTCATAGACTTTCTTCCCTCTAGGAGCGCGTGCATAGGGACGATAGAGGTAGCGGTCGATTCCCGTTTCGCCAATATATACGACTGATAAATCTTTTAGGTTATCCAAAATATCAAGAAATTCAGCGACTTTCTCAGAATCTTGTTCTTTAAAGCTAGTCATCTTTTTTAAAGTGATATGAATTTGCTTTAAAGCTCCCCATACTGAAGGAACAGCACAATCAAAATGTGCCGCAATTTCCCGTAAAAAAGCATCTGGATGAGCCTCTACAAAGGCTTTCAATTCCTCTAAAGGAATTTTCCACTTTTTGACGACTCACTTTTTCCGCTCTAAGTGTCCTTGCTCACGTCTTTCTTTTCCCACGTGAAGAGAGTTCTGCCGCCAACATCAAAAACTTTGTATGTCTCGACATGTCTGTGTCCCTCTTTGATGTAATCTAATGCTCCTTGTTTAAAATCTGTACTATATGCCATATCTTTATTATAAGATGCTTATTTTAAACTAAGCAACTATATCGTGGCTTGAACTGACTATTTTATATATTGTCTTACTTCGTCCTCACAAAACTATATCAAAAATCAAAAGCGCTTAGGAAAAAACTCTATTTCATGAGAGAATACAATAAATCTTCCCACAATAAAATGCATAATATCAAGTTTTTTGGCTCCTGATATCATGCATTTTCTGTTCTTAAAACCTTTTTCTCAGTCTCTTGTTGTTACAAGTTCATCTTCAAGATCCTTGATTGGGGGTAAATCTAAAAACAAATTTTACCCAACTGATCCTTCCATTTCATAGCTAATCAAGCGGTTCAGCTCAACTGCATATTCCATTGGAAGCTCTTTTGTAAAAGGTTCTACAAATCCCATAACAATCATCTCAGTTGCCTCAGATTCTGACAATCCACGGCTCATGAGGTAATAGAGTTGTTCTTCTGAAATCTTAGAAACCTTGGCTTCGTGTTCCAAAGCTACTTGCGAGTTATGGATTTCATTAAATGGAATAGTATCTGATGCTGACAAGTCATCCATGATAATGGTATCACACTCGATGTGAGAAACAGATTTCTTAGAATTTTTATTAAAGGTTACTTGTCCACGGTAGTCTACCTTACCACCACCTTTAGCGATAGATTTAGACACGATAGACGAGCTTGTATGTGGAGCATTGTGGATCATCTTAGCACCCGTATCTTGGTGTTGCCCTGCATTGGCAAAGGCGATAGAGAGCATGGTACCACGCGCTCCTTCTCCATCTAGGTAAACAGATGGGTATTTCATGGTTGTTTTAGCACCCAAGTTTCCATCAATCCACTCAACAGTAGCATCTTTCAAGGCTTTGGCACGTTTGGTTACCAAGTTATAGACATTATCAGACCAGTTTTGGATGGTTGTATAACGCATATAAGCTCCGTCCAAGGCAAAGATTTCTACGATGGCAGCATGCAAGCTATTACTTGAATAAGTTGGCGCTGTACATCCTTCAACGTAGTGGACACTTGCTCCCTCATCAACGATAATCAAAGTACGTTCAAACTGACCAGTATTTTCGTTGTTGATACGGAAGTAAGTTTGAAGCGGAATATCAACCTTGACTCCTTTTGGTACGTAGATAAAGGTTCCACCTGACCACACTGCTGAGTTGAGGGCAGCCAACTTGTTATCAGTCGGCGGTACCAACTTAGCGAAGTATTGTTTAAACAAGTCTGGGTATTCCTTGAGGGCAGAATCCGTATCTGTAAAGATAATCCCCAATTTCTGGAACTCTTCCTTCATATTGTGGTAAACCACTTCTGACTCGTACTGAGCAGAGGCACCAGCTAGATAAGCACGCTCAGCTTCCGGAATCCCGATACGTTCAAAGGTTTCTTTAATCTTTTCAGGAACCTCATCCCATGAACGAGCTGGTTTATCAGATGGTTTTTGGTAGTAGATCAAGTCATCAAAATCAATCTCTGACAAGTCTGCTCCCCAAGTTTGCATAGGCATTTTTTTGAAGGTTTCATAAGACTTCAAACGGAATTCTAACATCCACTCAGGTTCTCCCTTAGCAGCTGATAGTTCACGAATGACATCTTCATTCAATCCTTTTCCTGTCGATAGGACAGGCTCTACATCATCATGGAAACCAAATTTATATTCACCAAGGTCAATTGGTTTTGGTTCTACTCTTTCTTCAGCCATAATATCCTTTCTTTCATTCTTCATTTCTACTGATTCATAAGACAAAAGAAACTTGCCTTACTTGTTTTCTTGATTTTCAATTGTTTTCTTGAGGGCGTTCCAAGCTAGGGTTGCACACTTGATTCGTTGAGGGAATTTGGCAACACCTGACAAGAAAGCTGCATCGCCAAGACTATCTTGTCTGTCATCTTTTTGCCCTTGCACCATTTCAGAAAAAATAGTCGCCAGTTCTAAGATTTCTTGTTTGGTTTTTCCTAAAACGGCATCTGTCATCATGCTTGCAGAGGCAGTCGAGATGGTACAACCTGAGTTTAGAAAAGCGATATCTTCCAAGCGGTCATCTACATCAAACTTGACGGAGAGATTGATAACATCTCCACAGGTCGGATTGTTGAGACTGATTTGCTCAGCATCTTCTAACTTCCCTTGGTGATGTGGATTTTTCGAATGGTCCGCTACCACTGCCATCTAAAGGCTATCTAGTTTAGAAAGTGCCATTGAAAAACTCCTTTGTCTTTTGTAAGGCATCGACTAGCTTGTCGCAATCTGCCTTGGTATTGTAGATATAAAAACTTGCACGAGCTGTTGCTGGAACATGCAAATACTGGAGCAAGGGTTGAGCGCAATGGTGACCTGCTCGAACTGCCACACCTTCATAATCCAGAGCCGTCGCAAGGTCGTGCGGATGAAGGTCACCTAGGTTAAAGGCAATGACACCTGAACGTTGAGCCAAGTCCTGAGAACCGTAAATAGTCAATCCTTCAATCGCCCGCAGTTTTGGATAGACGTATTCAATCAATTCCTGTTCATGGGCTTCAATGGCATCCATACCAATCTTTTCCAGATAATCAACTGCAGCAGCAAGTCCGATTGCACTAGCCATATTTGGAGTTCCTGCCTCGAATTTCCAAGGCAACTCCTTCCAGCTAGCAGATTGCTCATAGACGAAATCAATCATTTCACCGCCGAATTCAACTGGTGACATTTGTTCTAGATACTTTTCTTTGCCGTAAAGAACACCGATACCAGTCGGACCAACCATCTTGTTACCTGAAAAGGCAAAGAAGTCCACATCCAAGTCCTGAACATCAATCTTCATATGAGGAGTA
>JAWHFN010000166.1:0-3575 GCA_032565555.1 Streptococcus mitis
CGCATCGTACTCTTCACCCACGTATTCTTCCATGAACTCAGCCTTTTTCATGGCTTCGACTTCACGCTCAGCCTCAATGGCACGACGTTCACGGTTGGAAGACTGGGTCGCAATCTCTGGAATCACTTGCTCAAAATGCTCTGCTATTTCCTTAGAACGGCCGTAATCACGAATCATACGGTGAACAAGAAGGTCTGGATAACGACGAATCGGGCTGGTAAAGTGAGTGTAATAGTCAGCAGCAAGGCCATAGTGGCCGTGATTGTGCTCTGAATAGCGAGCCTGCTGCATGGAGCGCAGAAGCATCATGGACAAGACATCTGCATAAGGTTCTCCCTCAACAGCACGCATGATGTCTTGAAGTGCCTCCTGGCTAATCTCACTGGCAGTCCCATAAATGCGCAAGCCAAAACTCGAAGCATAATCAATAAACTTCTGAACTTTTTCAGCCTTAGGCTCCTCATGGATACGATAAATGAAAGGTAGATCCAGCTTACTAAAATGCTCAGCAACTGTTTCATTGGCCATCAGCATAAAGGACTCGATCATGCGCTCGGCAACACCACGCTGACGAAGAACGATATCAACAGGCTTACCTTGTTTATCCACTAAAATCTTGGCTTCATTGGTATCGAAATTGAGGGCTCCACGTTTCACACGCATGTTTTCTAGAGTTTCATGAAGCTTGGCCATAAGTTCGATACTAGGAACAATTTTCTGATATTCTTGTCGCTTTTCCTCGTCGCCAGCTAGGATATCATTGACATCACTATAGGTCATACGGAAGCTTGTCTTGATAACTGTTTGTGTAATGGTGTAATTGACCACACGACCATGTTTATCAATCTCCATAATGGCAGACTGGGTCAGGCGGTCAACTTGAGGATTGAGGGAGCAAATTCCATTAGACAGTCGTTCTGGAAGCATTGGAACCACACGGTCTGTCACATAGACAGAAGTCGCACGGTTAAGGGCTTCCTTGTCAAGGGCAGAACCCTCGGTCACATAGTAGGAAACGTCTGCTATGTGAACTCCAAGCTCCAGATTGCCATTTTTCAATTCCTTGATATGCACTGCATCGTCCAAGTCCTTGGCATCTGCACCGTCAATGGTAAAGGTAATCTCATCTCTCAAGTCCAGACGACCTTCCATATCCTTTTGAGACAGAGCATCAGGCACACTTTCTGCCTCCTTGACAACAGCTTCTGGAAACTCGGATACAATGTCCATAGACTCCAAAACCTCAAGAACATCAATTCCGACATCTGTTGAGTACCCCACCACATCGAGGACACTAGCGACAAAGAAATCATGTTTCTTGCTTGGGTATTTATCGATAAAGACCTTGAGAACTTCGGTTCCCTCGAGTTTAAGGGCTGGTTTCTTAACATAGATCGGTTGACTGATTTTCTGATTTTTCGAACGGATGTAACCCGCATACTTAGGTTTTTCCTGATCTAGAACGATTTGCCCGACAACTGTTGTCAGACTGTGTTCTAAGATATCAATAATTTTTGCTTCGGCTGCTGTTCCCTTATTGCGGTCAGCGACTTTCTTGATGACGACCTCAACGGTATCACCATCAATAGCATAGTTGACATCGTTTTTCCCTACAAAAAGGTCGTCCTCATCGCCTTCTAGACTGACAAAACCAAAGCCATTTTTATGGGCATGAAAAATCCCCTTGAGAGTAATCTCATGTTTTTTCTTGACTTCCAAAGTCAGACTTCCATCTTCTTCAAAGCGTATCTGGTGCTTTCTTTCCATTAGGGACAAGGTTTTAATCAACTCACGAAAATCCTTGGACCCGTCTTTTCCCAAAGCCTGAGCCAAATCATTGACAGTCACCTTTCCCTTATCTTGCAAATATTCTTTTATTCTATCTTTCATATTTTCTTTCTAGATTTTTTAATTTTCTTTTACTGCAAAACCTTCTCAAATATCTTTTAAAAATAAAAAGAGGCAAAGACCTAGTCCTGCCCATTATTTTCTTATCTACTTGATAATACCGTCAATGCTAAGGCAATGGCTAGCCAGAAAAAGACTAAAATCCCTGTCAAACGCTGCATTACAGCTTCAAAACCGCGTGCTTTACTGCGTTCAAACAAATCACCTGAGCTGGCATCAAATACATTGCTGGATTGGTTTTTGGTTGGTTGCATGAAAATCGCAATCACAATCACAACAGATAATACTAATAAAATGGTTAATAATAGGTTATACATATCAAACTCCTTAAAATCCCTATTATTTTACCATAAAATCTACTTAGATTCAAGATGTAGGGTTACTTTTCTTTCCTTGGGACAATACTTTAAAACCTCGATCTTGTCTGGATGGGTTTTTGAATTTTTACTGGTTAGGTAATTGATACTGCCACAAGAGGAGCATTTGAGATTAATTTTTACTCGCACTAGATTTCCTTTACTTTTAATAATGTTCGAAATTGAAGAAGGTTAAAGAGACAACTAAAGGCAACACAAAGGCTTGTCGCATAGAAGACTGCATGGTAGCCAAATTGACCTGCTACTGCAGAACCTGCCATGGGACCAACGACACCGCCCAGATAAAAGAATACCTGATTAAAGGCAAAGACCCTCGAAATACCAGCTTTGGGCGTCATCTTGCTGAGAAGGGCATTAACCCCGGGAATCAAGGCACCAGTTCCCAAGCCAAAGAGGAAACGATAGAGTCCTAGTTGAAGCGGACTAGAGGCATTGGCACAGAGGAGATAGATGATAACTGAATAAAACTGGGCTACAACCAAGAGGCGATGGTTGCCCACCTTATCACCTAGCTTTCCCATGACTCCTGCACTCATCATACTGGAAAAGCCCATACTGGATACAATCAAACCAGATACAAAAAGAAGATTCTCTGTCTGGCCTAAGTCGCGCACATACAAAGCTAAGATAGGGCCGATTGATTGGGCTGAAAATTGGATGACAAAACTGGTTAGAAAGAGATTGACCAAAAGATAGGGATATTTAACTGAGGTAAACAATTCCTTTGTTGGAATGGCCTTTTCCTTGGCTACTGGTTGAAAATCTTCCTTGATAAAGCAAATAGTCAAAACAGCAGCTAAGAATAGAAAACTACCAACCAGTAAGAAAACAGTACGAATGCCAAATAATTCTGCGATAAAGCCACCAATAAAGGGACCAGTTAGAGTACCTGCAACTACGCCTGTAGACAAAGTACCTAAGGCAGTTCCTGATTTCTCCTTGGGAACCTGACTGGCTATCAGGGCCGTTGCATTGGGAACAAAACCAGCAAATACACCGTTTAGTAAACGAAGAAAGATTAACCAATAGATATTTGGGACAAAGGCCAAGCCTCCCATAGTGATAGTCATGGCCAGGCCAGCCCGAATCATCATGGGTTTTCGACCGTATTTATCAGCAAGGATGCCCCAGATAGGAGAGAAAAGCGCCGCAGAAATAGCAGAGACAGAAATAGCTAAGCCTGCATAAAAAGCAACTTGCTCTCCCCCTACACCCAGACTTTCCACAAAGATAGGCATAAAAGGCACAACTAAGGAAATACTGGCTCCTGTCAGAAAATTACCAAACCAG
>JAWHFN010000167.1:0-3535 GCA_032565555.1 Streptococcus mitis
AACCAGAGCTACCGGAAGCGGTTGTGACTGACAAAGGTGAGACTGAGGTTCAACCAGAGTCGCCAGATACTGTGGTAAGTGATAAAGGAGAACCTGAACAGGTAGCACCGCTTCCAGAATATACAGGAGTTCAGGCTGGAGCGATAGTAGAACCAGAGAAGGTAGAAGCACCGAAAGAATACACAGGAGTGCAAGCCGGAGCAATAGTAGAACCAGAACAAGTAGCCCCCCTACCAGAATACACAGGCCCACAAGCTGGAGCTATTGTCGAACCAGAGCAGGTAGCCCCCCTACCAGAATACACAGGCGTACAGGCTGGGGCTATTGTTGAACCAGAGCAGATTGCCCCCCTACCAGAATACACAGGTCCACAGGCCGGAGCAATAGTAGAACCAGAACAGGTAGATCCACTTCCTGAATACAAGGGGAATATCGAGCAACTTAAACCTGAAACTCCCGTTGAGAAGCCGAAAGAAACAGATCCAGAAAAAACACTTGAATTAAGAAATGTTTCTGATATTGAATTGTATAGTCATCAAACGAATGGAACTTACAAACAACATGTTTCTTTGGACAGTGTTCCAAGTAATCCAGATACTTATTTTGTAAAGGTAAAATCTTCTGCGTTTAAAGATGTTTACCTTCCGGTTGCATCGATATCCGAGGAGTTAAAAGATGGACGCACATTTTATAAAATTACAGCGAGAGTTGATAAACTCCAGCAGGAGATAGACCATAAATATGTTGAAAATTTCAGTTTCTATTTAGCTAAGAAGACTACAGAGGAAACGACAAACTTTACTTCCTTTAGTAATCTAGTTCATGCCATCAACCAAAATCTTGGTGGAACCTATTATTTATCAGCTAGCTTGAATGCTAACGAAATGGAACTGGAGTCTGATGCGAAGTCTTATATTAAGGGCAACTTTACTGGTAGGTTGATTGGTGAAAAAGATGGCAAACATTATGCTATTTACAATTTGAAAAAACCTTTGTTTGAAAACTTGAGTAGAGCTACAGTAGAAAAACTGAGTCTGAAAAATGTCTCTATTTCAGGGAAAGATGATATCGGTTCACTGGCATATGAAGCCCAGAATGGTACAAAGATTAAACGAGTTCATGTCGATGGTGTTCTGGCTAGTGAACGTGGTATCGGTGGTTTACTGGCTAAGGCTGAGCAATCAAGCATCACAGAGAGCAGTTTCAAGGGAAGAATTGTCAATACCTATGAAACAACTGCTACCTACAATATTGGTGGCTTGGTTGGACATTTGACAGGTGAAAACGCGTCTATTGCTAAATCCAAAGCTACAATAGCCATTTCCTCAAATGCAAATAGTTCAGATCAGACTGTCGGTGGTCTTGTGGGACTTGTGGACAATGATGCACATGTCCGTGATAGTTATGCTGAGGGAGATATTAATAATGTCAAACAGTTCGGAGAAGTCGCTGGTGTAGCAGGCTATTTATGGGATCGAACTTCTGGTAAGGAACAGCATGCTGGAAGCTTGACCAATGTTCTTAGCGATGTCAATGTAACAAACGGGAACGCCATCACCGCTTACCACTATAACAATATGAAGGTGACAGCTACATTCAGCAATAAAGCTAATAGAGTTATCAAAGTTGCCTTGGAAAACGATGAAGTCGTCAGCAAGGAATCCTTTGAAGAAAGAGGAAAGATGCTAGATGATTCTCAAATTGCAAGCAAGAAAGCAGAAATCAATCCTCTCACCCCACCAACAGTGGAGCCCCTTTCAACAAGTGGCAATAAAGAAAGTGATTTTTCTAAGGTAGCCAATTATCAAGCTAAGCGAGCCTTGGCTTATAAGAACATTGAAAAATTGTTACCTTTCTATAACAAGGCAACCATCGTCAAATATGGAAATCTGGTCAATGAGAACAGTCTTTTATATCAGAAAGAACTCTTGTCATCAGTCATGATGAAGGATAACCAAGTCATCACAGACATTGTTTCCAACAAACAGACTGCAAACAAACTCTTGCTGCACTACAAGGACCATTCATCTGAGAAGCTTGATCTCAAGTATCAGACTGATTTTGCCAAGCTAGCAGAATATAGCCTAGGAGATACAGGTCTTCTCTATACTCCTAACCAATTCTTGTATGACCAAACCTCTATCATCAATCAAGTTTTACCTAAATTACAGCAGGTTGCCTACGATTCAGAAGCTATCAGAAACACACTTGGTATTTCTCCAGAAGTTAAGTTAACCGAGCTATATCTAGAAGACCAGTTTGCTAAAACGAAGGATCATCTTGAAGAAAGTCTAAAAAAACTCTTGTCTGCGGATGCTGCTCTAGTGGAAAACAATCAAGTGATGACGGGTTATATTGTAGATAAAATCAAGCGTAACAAGGAGGCCTTGCTACTTGGTATGAGCTACATGGAACGCTGGTATAACTTTAGTTATGATAAAGTGAGTGCAAAAGACCTTGTAATGTACCATCTAGATTTCTTTGGCAAAGGAAATGCTTCTCCGTTAGATACCTTGATTGAGTTAGGTAAATCAGGATTTAATAATCTTCTTGCCAAGAACAACGTTGATACCTATGCTATTAGTTTAGCCAGCCATAACGGAACGAAAGATTTGTTTAGTGCACTTGAAACTTACCGCAAAGTCTTTCTACCAAATACAAGTAACAATGACTGGTTTAAATCACAGACCAAGGCTTACATCGTTGAAGAAAAATCTAATATTCCAGAAGTAAAAGCTAATCAGGAAAAAGCAGGTACCAAGTACTCTATCAGTATCTATGATCGAATCACTAGCGAGAGCTGGAAATACCGTAACATGGTACTGCCTCTACTTACCTTGCCAGAAAAATCAGTATTTGTCATTTCAACTATCTCTAGCCTAGGCTTTGGTGCTTATGATCGTTACCGTAATATTGACCATAAAGCGGGCAAGGGTCTCAATGACTTTGTTGAAGAAAACGCGCGTGAAACTGCCAAACGTCAACGAGATCACTACGATTATTGGTATCGTATTCTAGATAAGGAAGGGCGTGAGAAGCTTTACCGAAATATCTTGCTTTATGATGCCTATAAATTTGGAACTGATAATACTGAAGGAAAGGCTACAACAGTAGCAGATTTTGATAATCCAAATCCTGCAATGAAACATTTCTTTGGACCTGTTGGAAATAAGGTTGGACATAATGGACACGGTGCTTATGCTACAGGGGATGCAGTATATTATATGGGCTATCGTATGTTGGATAAGGATGGAGCTATCACTTATACACATGAAATGACGCATGACTCAGATCAGGACATCTATCTTGGTGGCTATGGTCGAAGAAGTGGCTTGGGACCAGAGTTCTTTGCCAAAGGCTTATTACAAGCACCAGACCATCCAAATGACGCAACCATCACCATCAACTCGATCTTGAAACATAAAACATCAGATAGTACAGAAGGTCAGCGATTGCAAGTGCTTGATCCAACTACAAGATTTAATAACGCAGCAGATCTTCAGAACTACGCCCACAATATGTTTGATGTCGTGTA